>JAGAUH010000159.1 GCA_017620875.1 Clostridia bacterium | reverse complement strand
TGAGTTCCCGTAGTTTTTGTCCAAGTACTATCTAACTGAGTAACCCAAATCTCGCTTATACCCCAATAAACGCCGTCACCCTTAAAGTTTTCTATACCGTTACGCGTACAGTCGTTACAGTAGTATAAATAAGGCGTACCATCGCTATCCACGAAAATACTTGCATCTATACTTGCTTTTGCGCTATCGCCCGTTGGCGCTAAAAATCCCTTTTCTCCGCTATATACGTCGATAAACGGCCCTAACGGACTATCGCTTGTAGCAACGGAAACAACCGCTAACTCCTCGGAGTTATAACCAGAATAAGTCATAACGAATTTCTTTGTAGTTGGGTTATAAGCAACTTCTGGCGCCCACAAGTTTTTACAAGTTAAAGTAGTGCCCGATTTAGAATAATATACCGGTTTAGACCAATTTTTATGCAATACCCAACCAGATTTCATTTCGGTTTTTGGACTACTTACTCCCACGTCCGTAAAGTCTTGAGTCGTAGGCGTTCTCCACTCGTTTAAATTGTCAGACACGTAAACCCTAAATCCTGTTCCCGTACCCGTTGTTGCGTATAAATAATATTTATTGTTATAAGGCATTACAAACGGATCTGCTCCGCCAACGCCCGGTTTTATATTTTTATCGGTAGGAGTCGTTTCTCTAGTCATACTTAATCCCGTACTAGTTATAGTATGAGTAGTCCAACCAAAGCCACACCACCAAACGCCGTCTGAACCGTCTTGCATGTTAAGACCTACTTCTTCGCTACGGAAAGCAAAATTTAAAGTTATCGCGCTAGAAGAAGTAACTCCACTTCCAAAAGCAGAATAAGGAATAAGCCCTTCTAACGTAATTACGTAATATCCGTCTACTTCTTGATATTTCGTCCACGCTTGCTTAAAGCCCGTGGTAGAAGTAATAACGCCGTCGTTATTGGCAATACCACAAGTTCCGTTTGCCGCAAAAAATATCCTTATTTGAGAGTTAGAACCACCCTTTCCTCGTATCTCTAAGTTGGTGTTTTCCCAAATATTAGAAGCCGTTGTAATATAGTTTTTAGTTCTTGCCCTTGTTGCAACGTAAACTCCGTCGGTTCCTTTAAACGCGCTAGAATAAGTATATCTCGTATAGTCGCCAACGCCGTAACTATTTACTAAATTTTCTTTCCAAGAAATATCAATTGTTGCTCCGCTATCGTTTACCGCTCTACCATCTACTTTACCATCTATCGTTCTACTAGTTGGATTTTTAGAGTTTGATAAGCCGTAATAAGCGTTTACGTTATTTACAACGGTACTGCCCGCACCTATTTTACTATTTTTTGCCTCAAAGCCGATATTAAAAGCAAGTAATCCTACTTTTACCGAACTTTGCGCGTCCGGTGCCCAAACGGAATACATAAATTTATCGTTTGCAAAAAATTTATATACGCCACCAACTCTTAAAACGCCAAGTTTTATATAAGTCGTACTACTAGAATAGTTTTTATTAAAGTTTCCGCAGTGGTCGGCGCTCCCCCAGAAGGACCAATCTACCCCACTATCCAAATCACCCCTACCAGGCGCGTATCCAAGCCAAGTATTGTTACCAAATCCTCCGTTATTCCAACCTTTTGCAAGCGCGTCTATAAACGCGTAATACACGTTAGAGGCAGACTGTATAACTATACCTGCTTTACAATATAATTCGCTATTATAAATTTTACTACTATTTAAAGCAATTTCCGTTTCGTAATAAAAATCTCCTTTTACCCAAGTGGTTGCGCTAGGATAATAAGTTTGACTAGAAGAAACGCTACCCGTACCCGTAGTAATACTTCCCGTTTTGCTAGAATTGTAATTTACTACGTCATAATAATTAAACGTACTTAAACCGCCAATACCCTTTGTAAAAGTACCCGTTATGGTAGTTGCTCCTACTACCGTATAAGAAGTAGCCGTTTCTGCATTTCCGTTTACTTTATAACTACTAAACAAGTAACCTGCGCTTGCGCTATTTCCTAAGGTGATAGAAGTTCCGTACGCCACGCTTCTACTTGCGGTGGTGCTATTATTTACTTTTATGCTACCGCCCGTTGGTTGTGTTAGCGTTACGGTATAACTTCTCGTACTTCTAGTAAAGTTTGCAGTGATAGTCGTTGCTCCCGTTACCGTTCCACTTGCTCCAGTCCAATCTTTAAACGCATAACTATATTGCGCCGTTTGGCTTGTTGCGGTTGCCGTTACGGTGTTACTACCTATCGTTAAAGTTGACCCACTTGCAGAAATACTTGTTCCATATGCTACGGTTACGCTAGATTTACTTACCGTTCCGTATCCTGCCGTATTTACTTTTATCGTTACCGCGTAACTTCTCGTACTTCTTGTAAAGTTTGCAGTGATAGTTGTTGCTCCCGTTACCGTTCCGCTTGCTCCAGTCCAATCTTTAAACGCATAACTATATTGCGCCGTTTGGCTTGTTGCGGTTGCCGTTATGGTGTTATTACCTATCGTTAAAGTTGACCCACTTGCAGAAATACTTGTTCCATACGCTACGCTTACGCTAGATTTACTTACTGTTCCGTATCCTGCCGTATTTACTTTTATCGTTACAACGTAGGTTTGTTTACTAAACTCTGCGGTTATCGTTACGTCTCCCGCTGGCATTGTAAACTTGCCGTTTGTAACCGCTATACTCGTACTATCTTGTTTTACCACGTATTTTGCAAAGGTATATCCTGCGTTTGCCGTGTTAGTTAAAGTTACTTCTTCACCTACGCTTGCGCTAGATTTGTTTGCAGTTACGTTTCCGCCCGTTGCTTGATTTACGGTTATTTTATACGAATTTTTTGTGTACACCGCAGTTATACTTACGTTACCCGCCGGCATTGTAAATTTACCGTTTGAAACAGATATTGCGGTATTTCCTTGTTTTACCACGTAGGCAACAAAGGTGTATCCGTTTTTTACGCTAGTACTTAAGGTTATTTCTTCCCCATAGGTCGCACTTTGTTTACTAACGCTTATAGTTCCGCCTTCTGCTTGGGTTACTACTAGGTTATAATTTGTTTTTAAAAAACTTGCGCTTACGCTAACGTTTCCTTGTGGCATTGTAAATTTGCCGTTTGAAACCGCTATTGCCGTGTTACCTTGTTTTACAATATATCTAGCAAACTCATACCCTTTGCTTGCCGTATAACTAAGCGTTACAATTTCGCCTTGTTTAGCACTAAACTTATCTACGCTAACACTTCCACCGTCTAAGTTTTGCACCGTTACACTAAAAAACTTATCTTCTACGTAAGAACTTTGGCTAGCGCTTGGTTGTAAACTCGTACTACTAACGCTACTATCCCCACTAGAAGTTAGTGGTTGCGTTGCACAACTACCCATAACAAGCATTACCGATAGCAAAAATATTAAAATAAAAAACACGCTAATCCTTTTCATTTTATACCTTCCTTTAAAACTCTTGTCAAAACCACGCTAGTCGCCTTTGTAATATTATCTTATATTTTATTATATCATACATATTTAGCAATTTCAATATGCAATTTTTATAAACTTGCCCGTTTTTGCAAAAAATTACAAAGAAAAAACTGCAACCTAAAGGTTGCAGTTTATTGCATAAAAAAAGAAAGCCGCTATAATAATATAACAGCCCCCTAATTCTGACAAAAATTAAATCAATTAAAAATCAAATTAGTCGTTCTTTTTTTCTTTCTTTTCTACGATTAATTCTCCATCGTAGTAACCACATTTAGCACACACTCTGTGAGTTGCTTTTAACTCTCCACATTGTGGACAAGCAGTTAAGTTAGCGCTAGTTGCTTTACTATTTGCAGAAAATCTCTTATTTCCTCTTTGCTTAGAAACCTTACTCTTTGGAACAGCCATTTTTATGCACCTCTCTTTTTATTTTTCGCAGTTGCAAGTTTCTTTGTTTAGGTTGCAACCACACTTAGGGCATAGCCCTTTGCAATTTATATCACATAGTAACACGCTTGGTTGGTTAGACAAAATTTTGTCGTTTATCATATCCGTTAAGTCTACCAAGCCGGATTTGTACCTATACTCGTCTTCTTGTGGGCGCTGAGAAAATACTTCTTCTACGTCTATTTCGACAAGTTGAATAGCATCTTCTAGGCATCTACTACAAGCGCCACTCACTTTTAAGGTAATTATCCCTTGCACGTAAACCTTGTCTTGCAATAATATTTCGCCCTTAAACTCCCCACTTTCTATTTTCATTTCGGGGGAAATAATAAGTTCTTCTTTTACAGGGAAATCAAAACAAACTTCTTCTGATTCTTTTCCTTGCCTAGCAAGTTTATTTACGTCTATTACCATATTAGCCTAATAATTTTATCTTATTTTAAAAATATTGTCAAACAATTTTTAGTTATGTTTTATTTTTTCTATAATTTTTTGTTCTAAATCTCTTTTATACACGCCCATAACGTAAACGCCACTATACCCTTCGATATAGATTTCGTAGGTAGCATATTCGCTTTTAGTTTCGAAAAACCTATCCGTAACGGTTACACCTTGTATCTCTGGTATTTTAAAAGTATATATCCTTTTAGTTAATACTCCGTTAGAAAGCGAAATAATACCCTCTCCAACGAAACTACCCCTAGTTTTAAAGTTTGCAACTATACAAGGCAAAACTATTAGAGACGTCATTAAACACCAAGGACTAAATAGTAGCGATAACACAATAATAGCAAACGTAAACACAACTAGTGTAAAAATAGAGTGTAACCCTACTTTTTTTGGCATTTTTTCTAATTTTTCTTCTTCGTTAAAAATTGCAGATTTTAACTTTTTAACGTCTTGACTAGTTAGACAAAACGGAACGAAATCGTTTTGAACGATATCTCTTTCGTTTTTCCAAATAATGTAAATTTGCTCTAAATTAAACAAAGAAGAAAAAATACTTTTAACGTGTTTTATGCCGATAATATTTTTTATTTCGTTGTTTCTTTTTTGTTTGTTAAACCTATAATACTCTAACTTTAAAGTTCCGTCAAACCTTAGCGAGTGGCGAGAATAAGTAAAAAATTTATAAAAGAAATATAGCGTGTACCCTAAAATTAAAAGGGCAAGTATGCCTATACACAACAAGTAAAAAAGCCTTGTACTCTCGTAGTAAAACGCCGAATATTTTTTTAATAAATTTACCACCATTGGCGCTAGTATCATAAACGCAACGGAAAAGTAAAACACTATTATAGAGTATTGCATTAAAAGAGTTTTTAGTTTATACTTTGGCGTTAGCCTAATTAAACTTTCGTCTTTGCGGTCGTTAAAAATAGGAAAAAAGTGCCTTATACGTTGATAAACCTTATAATTTATGGAAAATCTTATAGTTTCTTTTTCGGTTGTAAGCGCTATTACTCTATTATTTCCGTAAATCATACTTTTGGAAATATCAGTTTCTATAACGCTAGAAAATTCTATAGTTTTTACCACTTTATCCTTTACGTAAAAGATAATTCCGTTTTCGTCTATCTCAAAAGTTTTTCTTAAATAAAAAATATAATTTACCATAGAAAAAACAATTGCAACCGACACGCTTATCGAAAACGCGGCAAGTATCTCAATCCAAAAATTATTATACAAATTAGACACTACCGCAATTAAAAACGTCGATAAAATAAACGCGTACAAAAAGGCGGTTAAAGAGTTTTTTATAACTTGTTTTTTACTAAAATTATATCTCATTTGCACCTACCTTTTGCCCTACAACGCTAACTATATTTTCTAGTTCGCGTTGCTCCATATGTCTTAAAACAACCTTTTTTTCGGACACGTAAATTTTACACTTTGCCAAATTTAAACTTAAAAAATGCAACGCAATAAAATATCCGCTAATTAAAAGCCCTGCAAGTATAATTAGTATAATAAACAATATTTTAAGGGACAATATTATCCCTAGCACTATTGCCAAAACTAAAACTATCGTAAAAATAACGCAAGCGGTAATTAAAAACGCAAACCTATACGCTTTTATGCTTGCACAAGTAATATGCTCTAATTTTAAAACGTATTTTTTACTATTTGGGTAGCCGTCTTTATATATTAAAAATTCGTCGGTTAGTTCGTAGCAAGAATTTTTACTTAAAAACACACCCCTACAAACTAAAAAATAAATTATAATTAAACTAAAAACAACACCTAAACAAATTATTAAATCTACAAAAGCCGGCAAAAAAACATACCAAACGTATAGCCCACCTATTAGGCACGCTAATAAAAATACTCCTAGGGCAATATACGCTACCCCTATTTTTAAGTTGGATTTTTTGCCTCTACTTTGCATATCTTAACCTACTAATTCTGCAGTATCTCTTGCAATAACTAATTCTTCGTTGGTTGGGATAACTAAAACTTTTACTTTGCTATCCTTTGTAGAAATTTCGTTTACACCATCCACTCTTACTTTGTTTTGTTCTCTATCTACTTCTACACCTAAAAATTCTAGGTCAGAGAAAATTCTTTCTCTCATAGCGGCGTCGTTTTCGCCAATACCTGCGGTAAATACTATACAATCTAATCCGCCCATTGCGCAAGCGTATGCGCCGATATATTTTTTACAAGAATATGCAAAGATTTGTAGTGCAAGTTCTGCCCTATGGTTACCTTGTTTACTAGCGGCGCTTAAACCTCTAAAGTCACTAGAAACGCCACTTATACCCTTAACGCCACTTTGCTTATTTAAAATAGTACCCACTTCTTCTAGAGAAACGCCTAGTTTTTTAGCCATAAACTCAGAAATTGCAGGGTCTAAATCGCCCGCTCTAGTTCCCATAGGAACACCGCCAAGTGGAGTGAAACTCATACTCGTATCAACGCTCTTTCCGCCGTCTACTGCAGTTATAGAAGAACCGTTACCTAAGTGTAGAGTAACAATTTTAAGGTCTTTTTTATCTTTACCTAAATATTTAGCAGCCTCGTCACTAACGTAGCGGTGGCTAGTTCCGTGGAAGCCGTATCTTCTTATTTTATACTTTGTATACATATCATACGGAATTCCGTAAACGTATGCTTTTTCTGGCATTGTAGAGTGGAAAGCAGTATCGAATACAGCAACCATTGGCGTATTAGGCATAACTTCTTTACAAGCGGTAATACCCGTTACGTTTGCAGGTTGATGAAGTGGTGCAAGTTCTGTATTAGCAATACAAGTTTTAATAACTTCGTCGGTGATAACAACGCTAGACTTAAAGTCTTCGGCAGAGTGAACTACTCTGTGTCCTACCGCGTCAATTTCGTCCATAGACTTAATTGCGCCGTATTCTTCGTTAATTAAAGCGTCTAAAACTAGTTTAATTGCCGTTGTGTGGTCTGGCATATCCTTTTGAATTTCGATAACCTTTCCGTTTGCCTTGTGTGTTAAAAGTGATTTGTCTAGCCCTATTCTTTCGCAACCACCTTTAGCAATTGCCTTTTCCGTTTCCATATCTATTAATTGATATTTTAAAGAAGAACTACCTGCATTTATAACTAAAACTTTCATTTTAAAACTCCTTATTATTTACTCCAATCTATTTTGCTTTGTACTGCGGTAACTGCAACTGCGCAAACAACGTCTTCCATATGACATCCACGAGAAAGGTCGTTAATAGGCTTTGCAAACCCTTGGCAAAGCGGTCCTATTGCTTGGAAACCACCAAGTCTTTCGGTTAATTTATATCCAATGTTACCAGCGTCTAGGTCAGGGAAAACAAGTACGTTTGCGTTACCTGCAACGGTAGAACCAGGCGCTTTGCTCTTTGCAACGTCAGGAACGATAGCGCAGTCTAATTGGAATTCTCCATCGGCTTTAACGGACGGTGCAATTTCGTGGAAACGAGCAACTGCGTCTACAACTTTAGTTACGTCTGCGTGTTTTGCACTACCCTTGCTAGAGTGAGATAAAAATGCAACTCTTGGCTCGAAACCTAAAACTTCTTCTGCGCTCTTAGATGCTTGTTTAGCAATTTGAGCAAGTTTTTCTACGTCTGGATTTTGCTCTAATCCGCAGTCGGAATAAACGAACGCTCCGTCAGGACAATAAATATTGCCTTGAGCAGGCGCAACCATAATAAAATAACTAGAAACAAGTGGCGTGCCAGGCGCAGTTTTTACAATTTGAAGTCCTGGTCTAAGGGTATTTGCCGTTGAGTGACAAGCACCGCTAACAAGTCCGTCTGCATCCCCTGCCTTTAACATTAAAACGCCAAAGTAAGTATTGTCGTAAGAAAGTTTAGTTGCTTCTTCTTCCGTCATACCCTTTGCCTTTCTTAAATCGAATAAGATACTAGCGTATTTTTCTCTTAAAGGACTAGTTGCAGGATCTACAACTTCTACACCGGTTAAATCGATAGTAGGGTTTGCTTTTGCAATTTCTTCTGGGTTGCCAAGTAATACTATACGAGCAATACCTTCTTTAACGCAAACGCTAGCCGCTTCTACAACTCTGCTGTCTTCGCCTTCTACAAGAACTATTTTCTTGTCAAGTTTTTTTGCCTTGTCTTTAATCATTTCTACAATAGACATTTTTGTTTCTCCTTTTAAACTCTTGTTTTTATTAAAAAAATAATGTATTATATATAATACATAGTGTAATACTTTATTATTATAATACAATAATTTGCAAAAGTAAACAATAAAAGGAAAATTTTATGATAAAATTATCTTCCGTTATAGCAGAATTTAATCCGTTACATAACGGACACGCATACAATTTAAGCAAGGCAAAAGAGCAAGGTGACGCCTTAGTGGTTATACAAAGCGGTAATTTTACACAACGCGGAGAAATTGCCGTGGTAGACAAATACACAAGGGCAAAACACGCAATTATGGCGGGGGCGGATATAGTTTTAGAACTGCCCACCGTTTACGCAACCGCCAATGCCGAAATTTTTGCTTTGGGCGGAATAAAGATATTTAACGAAATAAATTGTTCCGTACTTTGTTTCGGCGCAGAAGACGACGATAAACAAGATTTTATAGACACCGCAAATGCAACCTTAAAAGAAAGTAAATCCTTTAAAAAAGCCTTAAAAAACAACCTAAAACTAGGCTATAAGTTCGCTAAAGCCAAATTTTTAGCACTAGAACAACAAGAAAAAGTAAACGAATCTCTACTAGAAAAACCCAATAATATTTTAGGATTAGAATATACTAAGGCTCTAATAAAAAGCAAAAAGCTTTTTGATATTTACCCTATAAAAAGGCTTGGCGCAGACTTTAACGATAGCAATATGCAAGGCGAATTTTCTTCTGCAAGCGCTATAAGAAACGCCGTTATTTTAGGCGAAGACTTTATTAACGCAATGCCTAGTTATTCTTATTGCGATATGCCCAAAAGCCTACCTAATATTGATAAAGAAATTATTTATAGCATAATTACAAAAACCGCAAAAGAGTTAAAAACTATCCCCGACGTTTCCGAAGGGTTAGAAAACAGAATTTTAAACTGCGTTAAAGATAATTATACTTTAAAAGATTTAATGCAAAAACTTTTGACAAAAAGATACACCAAAACGAGATTACAACGCATTTTAATAAACAATCTACTCGGCATAGACAAAAACTTAATTAAAATTGCAAAAAAAACCACCCCGTATATTAGGGTGCTTGCCATAAAAAAGGATAAACTAAACTTGCTAGGCGAACTTAGTAAAACTTGTACTTTAATTACAAAAAAATCCGACGCGACAAAACTAAACAAAAACCAAAAACTACTATTAGAAAAAGATATACTTTCTTGCAAAATCTACTCGCTTTCTAGTGGCAAATCGGTCTACCCTTTCGATATGCAAATTGTAGAATAAACGTAAAAATTGTGTTAATGAGCAAATTATGACCTAATAGTAACAACTTGTTTAATTTAACCAACGTTTTTTATTCCGTTAAAAAACAAACAACTATATAACTAACCCCTTGCTAAATGCAAGGGGTTTGCTTTATTAAATTTCTACCCTAGGGGTTTCCCACGGATCCCTACTGTAACTACTGCTAGAAGAACTACTAGAACTTGGCGTTTGACT
>JAGAUH010000158.1 GCA_017620875.1 Clostridia bacterium | reverse complement strand
ATTGTAATACCTCTTTCTTGCTCTTGAACCATCCAGTCCATAGTAGCAGAACCTTCGTGGGTTTCACCAATTTTGTGAGTTTTACCCGTGTAGAATAAAATACGCTCTGTTGTAGTAGTTTTTCCTGCGTCGATATGCGCCATAATACCTATATTTCTGGTATGGGCTAAATCGTATTCTCTTGCCATAATGTTCTCCTATTATTACCAACGATAATGAGCAAATGCCTTGTTAGCCTCTGCCATTCTGTGAGTTTCGTCTTTTTTCTTAACTGCTCCGCCCGTGTTGTTTGCTGCGTCCATAAGTTCGTTAGCGATTCTTAAATCCATAGTTCTATCGCTTCTCTTTCTTGCGCTTGCAACTAACCAACGAATAGCAAGTGTTTGTCTTCTTTCCGGTCTGATTTCGATAGGTACTTGATAGTTACTACCACCTACTCTTCTTGCTTTAACCTCTAGTAAAGGCATAGCGTTTGCTATTGCTTGGTTAAATACTTCCATAGGTTCTTGACCAGTTTTTTCTTTTATAATATCGAAAGCACCGTAAACTAGACCTTGTGCAATACCTTTTTTACCGTCTAGCATAACTTGGTTGATAAACTTAGTTACAACCTTGCTTCCATAAAGTGCGTCTGGTAATACGTCCCTTTTAGGAACTCCGCCTCTTCTTGGCATAATTTGTTTCCTCCTTTATTGATTTTGGGTAATTTCCCTTTTAGTACAGCTATCGCCCGAATTTCTTCTAGCGAACCTTCTGCTATAAAGCATACTGCCTACCTACATCGGGTTGCTGAATTCCGATATTAGGTGTAATTTTTAAAAATTACTTAGGTTTTTTAGCGCCGTATTTACTTCTTGCTTGCTTACGTTTTGCAACGCCAGCAGTATCTAAAGTACCGCGGATTACGTGATATCTTACACCTGGTAAGTCTCTAACCCTTCCGCCACGAATAAGCACTGAACTGTGTTCTTGTAAGTTATGACCTTCGCCTGGGATATAAACGATACCCTCTTGCTTATTAGTCAAACGTACTCTGGCAATTTTACGCATAGCTGAGTTTGGCTTCTTTGGAGAAGTCGTAGTAACTGTTAAGCAAACGCCTCTTCTTTGAGGACATTTATCCATAATAGGAGCTTTGCTCTTTTCTTCAGCCGTTCTTCTGCCTTGCTTAATGATTTGATTAATGGTTGGCATTTTTTTCCTCCTTGTTTTAATATCGGATATTTCCAGCGGTTACCCCCGCTAAAGAAAGCATATTTTCACTGTTTTTACAGCGATAAAGGCGGTTTTGTTAAGACTTTTTTTAATAAATCCCCACAATTCCGCATTTTACCGTGTTATTTTATCATTTTTTTATACGTTTTGTCAATTAAATTTAACTATTTTTAGCAATTTACTCTTCGTCAGAAGCAGTTTCTTCTACAAATTCTTCCGTAGGGTCCATTGCAGCGGCGTATCTTTCTGCGCTAGTTACGCCAACTATTCTCGTGCTAAGGTTTTTATACTCTTTGCTACCTGTTCCCGCAGGGATTAGTTTACCTAAAATAATGTTTTCTTTTAAGCCAACTAGTGGGTCTACCTTGCTCTTAATAGCAGCGTCGGTTAATACTTTTTCCGTCTCTTGGAAAGATGCGGCGCTTAAGAAAGATTCGCTTGTTAAACTTGCCTTTGTAATACCTTGAATAATAGGACTAACGTTTGCAGGTTCGCCACCCTTTTCGATTGCTCTAATATTCTCTTCGTCTAATCTGTCTACGTCAACAAGTTCGCCTGGTAATAAAGCAGTATCTCCACTTGCTTCTACCCTTACCTTTCTTAACATTTGTCTAACGATAACTTCTACGTGTTTGTCGTTAATGTCAACGCCTTGCGCGCGGTAAACTGATTGAACTTCTTTAAGGATATAGTCTTGAACTCCCCTTGCACCAAGAATTTTTAACACTTCCTTTGGATAAGCAGAACCAACCGTTAAGAAAGTTCCTGCAGTAACTTCTTCCCCTTCTTTAACAAGAAGTTGAGATGAGAAAGGAATTGCATATTCTTTTTCTTTATCGTAGCCCGTAATTTTAACTATTCTTGCCCCGTTTTTCTCGTTTTCGTGTAGAGAAACGGTACCGTCTATTTCACAAATGATAGCCTTTCCTTTTGGATTTCTTACTTCGAATAATTCTTCTATTCTAGGAAGACCTTGAGTAATATCTCCGGTAGATGCGATACCACCTGTGTGGAACGTTCTCATGGTAAGTTGCGTACCTGGTTCACCGATAGATTGAGCAGCGATAACACCAACTGCCTCGCCCTTGGTTACAGGATTCATACTACTCATGTTTTTACCATAACATCTTGCACAAACGCCGTTGTGTGTTTGACAACTAAATACGCTTCTGATTTTAACGGAAGTAATACCGGCTTTTTCTATTGCCTTTGCTTGATCTTCGGTAATCATACTATCTGCAGGAGCAAGAATTTCTCCGTCAGAATTTACGATTGCCTCTACGGTATATCTACCGGCAATTCTGTCTGCCAATTTTTCGATAGGTTTAGTTTCGCCGTTGCTTGGCATAATAGCAGAAACTACTCTACCCTTTCTGTCGCCACAGTCGTCTTCTCTTACGATAACTACTTGAGCAACGTCTACTAGTCTTCTCGTTAAGTAACCGGAGTCGGAAGTCTTTAACGCCGTATCGGCAAGACCTTTACGTCCACCGTGTGAAGAAATAAAGTATTCTAATACGCTTAGACCTTCTCTAAAGCAAGATTTAACCGGAATTTCGATAACCTTACCTTGTGGGTTAGTCATAAGACCACGCATACCTGCTAATTGTTTAATTTGGTCGATACTACCACGGGCACCAGAGTCTGCCATCATCCAAATAGGGTTAAACTTCTCTTGGCTTGCCTTTAGAATATCCGTAACCTTTTTAGTAGTTTCAGTCCAAATGTCAACTACTGCTTTATATCTTTCGTCTTCGGTAAGAAGTCCCCTACCAAATTGTTTAGAAATTTTGTGTACGTCTTTAGTTGCTTGCTCTATAACTTCGTCCTTAGTCTTTGGCACGAACATATCGAATACCGAAGTAGTTAACACACCAACAGTAGAATATTTATAGCCTAGAGTTTTAATGCTATCTAAAGTGTTTGCAGCGCAAACTGAACCGCCTTGTTTAAAGCAAGCGTCTACAATTTTCTTTAGTTCGCCTTTTTTAATTAAGGTATCAATTTTAAATTGGAATCTCTTATCGTTTAAATAAGGTCTTTCTTTTTCTTGTTCTGTTTCAGTTGTGTCGCTCTTGAAATTGTAATTAATATCTTGAGGAATAGCGTTGTTAAATATCATTCTACCAACGGTAGTTTTAATTCTTCCCGTTTGTTTTACCCCGTCTATTTCTAAAGTTCTTCTAACGTATATTTCGTCTTGAAGCGCAATAGATTTAGTTTGGTAAGCAATTAACGCTTCTTCTTCGCTAGCATACATACCACCTTGGTAAACTTCTTCTACGCCGTTTACCATATAGGTTTTACCAATTTCCCTTCTCTTAATAGTTAGGTAATAGCAACCTAAAACCATATCTTGAGATGGGCTCATAACCGGTTGTCCGTCAGAAAGTTTTAAAATATTGTTGCTAGCAAGCATTAAAAATCTTGCTTCTGCTTGCGCCTCTAAAGATAGAGGAACGTGAACTGCCATTTGGTCTCCGTCGAAGTCGGCGTTAAACGCAGTACATACTAACGGGTGTAGTTTTATTGCTCTACCTTCGATAAGTACAGGTTCGAATGCTTGAATAGAAAGTCTATGAAGCGTAGGAGCACGGTTAAGTAGTACTGGGTGATCCTTAATAACTTCTTCTAAGATATCCCAAACGATAGGATTTAATCTTTCTACTGCGTGTCTTGCGGCTTTTACGGTATGACACTCTTTCATATCAACTAGTTTCTTCATAACGAAAGGCTTAAATAATTCGATAGCCATTTCTTTAGGAAGACCACATTGATACAACTTTAATTCTGGTCCAACGACGATAACCGAACGTCCTGAATAGTCAACACGTTTACCAAGTAGGTTTTGACGGAAACGTCCTTGTTTACCACGTAGTAATCCTGATAAAGATTTTAATTCTCTATTACCAGGTCCGGTAATAGCCTTTCCTCTCTTACCATTATCAATTAACGCGTCTACTGCTTCTTGTAACATTCTCTTTTCGTTGTTAATCATTGCAGGTGGTGCGTTTAAACCAATAAACTTTTTAAGTCTGTTATTTCTGTTTATAACCCTTCTGTAAAGTTCGTTAAGGTCACTAGTAGCGTATCTACCACCATCTAGCGGAACCATAGGTCTTAATTCTGGTGGGATAACGGGGATAACGTCTAAAATCATCCATTCTGGTCTTTGTTTACTCTTTCTGAAACTGTCTACAACTTCTAGTTTTTTAACTAGTTGTTCTCTCTTAGCGTTGTTTGCAGAAACGTTTTGAGTTCCCTTTGACTTTTTAGCGTTACTTTCGTATAAATCTTGAATTTTTTTGCTAATTTCTTCGTACTTTTCGTCTAAGTCAATTTCGCATAATAATTCTTTAATGGCTTCCGCACCGGTACCAACCCTTAAAGTACACTTTATAGGGTTACCTTCTGCATCTAGTTGAGATTCGATTTCTTGCTTAACTGCTTGAATTTGAGTTAAAGTTACAACTTGTTTTTTGCTTAATTCTGTGTTACCAGGATCTAAAACGATATAGTTTTTAATGTATATAACTTGCTCTAATTCTTTATTGCTCAACTCTAACATTAAGCCAATTTTGCTTGGATTTCCCCTAAAATACCAAAAGTGAGAAACGGGAGCGGCAAGTTCGATAGTACCCATACGTTCTCTACGAACTTTAGATTGTACTATATCTACGCCACACTTTTCGCAGGTCATACCTTTAAAACGAACCTTTTTGTACTTACCACAATGACATTCCCAGTCTCTAGTAGGTCCAAAAATCTTTTCGCAGAAAAGTCCGTCTTTTTCCGGCTTTTGAGATTTATAGTTTATGGTTTCGGATTTTGTAACCTCACCCGAAGACCAGCTTCTTATTTTGTCTGGGGAAGCAATTCCTATTTGTATATATTCAAAGTTATGAAGTTCAAACATTATTTTAAATCCCCCTTATTAAAAATCGGTATCGTCATCATCAAAGATGTTGCCTAAATCGTCCACGTCCGCATATTCGTCGTCATCTTCGAACATGTCTTTAGATTGGAAATCCGTATCGTCGTTAAAATCGTCGTTAAAGATATCGTCAACGTCAAGTTCTTCTTCGTCGTCAATGATATCGTCGGTTTCTTCTTGATCGAATAACTTAACTTCTTCTCTAGGTCCAAATTCTTTACTCTTATCTTGAGTATAGTCTTCGTTGTAAAGTTCTTTAAGCGATAATTCTTCGCCGGTTTCGGTTAGAACTTTAATATCTAACGCTAGAGATTGTAATTCTTTTAACAATACTTTAAACGCTTCTGGAATACCAGGTTCGCTAACTTCGTTACCCTTAACTATAGAGTCGTAAGTTCTTACCCTTCCTTGAACGTCGTCTGATTTAACCGTTAATAATTCTTGTAAAATGTGAGCCGCACCATACGCTTCTAGTGCCCAAACTTCCATTTCACCAAATCTTTGTCCACCAAATTGCGCTTTACCACCTAATGGTTGTTGCGTTACTAGTGAGTAAGGTCCAATACTTCTTGCGTGGATTTTATCGTCTACTAAGTGGTGAAGTTTTATCATGTACATTTGACCGATAGTAACCCTATTTTCAAACGGTTCACCAGTTCTTCCGTCGTAAAGTTGAATTTTTCCGTCAACTTTTCCTTCTGGGTTAACAAATCCGTTTTCTGCAAGTAATTCTTCTATATCCTTTTCGGTTGCTCCGTCAAATACAGGAGTAGCAATCTTCCAACCTAGTTGTTTACATACTAAACCAAGGTGTACTTCTAGCACTTGTCCAATGTTCATACGAGAAGGAACGCCTAGTGGGTTTAACACGATTTGTAACGGAGTACCGTCTGCCATAAACGGCATATCGCTTTCTGGTAAAATTCTTGAAATAACACCCTTGTTTCCGTGTCTACCAGCCATTTTATCACCAACGGAAATCTTTCTCTTTTGAGCAATGTAAACCCTAACGGATTTTCTTACGCCGGGTGCTAATTCGTCTTTGTTTTCTCTTGTAAATACTTTAACGTCAACTACTACACCGCCTTCGCCGTGAGGAACCTTTAAAGAAGTATCCCTAACTTCTCTAGCCTTGTTTCCGAAAATTGCCCTAAGCATTTTTTCTTCCGGAGTAAGTTCCGCCTCTCCCTTAGGAGTAACTTTACCTACTAAGTAGTCTTCGCTAGTAACTTCCGAACCGATACGGATAATTCCGTCTTCGTCTAAATTCTTAAGTAGATCCGCGCTCGCGCCCGCGATATCCCTAGTAATCTCTTCAACGCCAAGTTTTGCAATTTCCCTTGCGTCGGTTTGATATTCTTCTATATGGATAGACGTAAACACGTCGTTCATAACTAGTTTTTCAGAAAGTAGAATAGCGTCTTCGTAGTTGTAACCTTCCCAAGTCATAAAGCCGATTAGGATATTTCTACCTAACGCAAGTTCACCTTGACTAGTTGCAGGACCGTCGGCAATAACTTCGCCCGCCTTTACAACGTCGCCTACGTTTACGATTGGGTGTTGATTTAAACAAGTACCTTGGTTAGAACGCTCGAACTTTTTAAGTTTGTACTCTCTAATAGTTCCGTCGTCTTCCTTAATTATAATACAATCACCGCTAATTCTTTGTACTACACCTGCGTTTTGCGCTATTACCATAACGCCGGAATCGTATGCGATAGTTGCTTCTATTCCGGTACCTACGATAGGCGCTTCCGGTTTAAGTAGTGGAACTGCTTGTCTTTGCATGTTAGAGCCCATTAGCGCTCTGTTCGTGTCGTCGTTTTCTAAGAATGGAATTAACGCGGTTGCAACTGATACTAATTGCTTTGGCGATACGTCCATATAATCTATTTGGTCTTTAGGAAGTTCCGTAATTTCTTCTCTTCTTCTACAAGAAACTAAGTCTTTAACAAATCTTCCTTCTTCGTCTAACGGTTCGTTTGCTTGCGCTACTACGTATTTATCTTCTTCGTCTGCGGCAAGGTAGTCTACTATATCGGTAACTTTACCGGTTGCTTTATCTACCCTTCTGTAAGCAGATTCGATAAATCCAAATTCGTTTACCTTTGCAAAAGAAGATAAAGAAGTAATAAGACCAATGTTTTGTCCTTCCGGTGTTTCGATAGGACACATTCTTCCGTAGTGAGTGTAATGTACGTCTCTTACTTCGTAAGTGGCTCTTTCTCTATTTAAACCACCAGGTCCTAACGCCGATAATTTTCTCTTATGAGTAAGTTCTGCAATAGGGTTTGTTTGGTCCATAAATTGTGATAATTGAGAAGAACCAAAGAACTCTTTAATAGCGGCGCTTATTGGTCTAACGTTTACTAATTTTTCCGGTGTAACTTCTTGATTTAGGCTATAAGTTTGCATACGCTCTTTTATAACTCTTTCTAATCTAGTCATACCAATTTTAAATTGATTTTGAATTAATTCGCCAACGCTTCTTACACGTCTGTTTGCCAAGTGGTCGATATTGTCAAGTTCGCCAATTCCGCAATTGTAGTCTACGTTTACGGAAACGCTTGCAATAATATCGTCTGGAACAATGTGCTTAAAGTTAATTTTATCAAATGCAGGCTTTAAAGTTTTCTTTTGCTCTGCGGTAAGTTTTCCGTTAAAGCCTTCTTGGATAAGTTTTATAAACTCAACGCTGGCAATAACGAATTTATTTCTTTGTTCTTTAAACTTTTCTCTAGTCTTTTTGTCTTCTAGTTTTTCTTCTTCGCCTTCTGGAGTAACGGTTTCGGCAACGAAGAATACGCCGTTAATACGGTCTAAATATTTATCGGCAGTTGCTTCTACGCCAATTTCGCTAGCGCTTGTAGCAAGTTCTTCTATAAAGCGATAGTTAGGCAAATAAATATAGTCTAATAATCCGAAAGGTTTAGCATCTAAACCGGTAATTGCTTTAAAGTTTGCAGTGTTGTTTGCAATAATTTTGTGTCTTTCACCATTTACACTAACGAAAATTTCGTTGATGCCTGCGTTTTGGATTGCTTCTGCTTGCTCGTTAGTAATAACTTCGCCTTGGGTACAAAGCACTTCTCCATACTCGTCCACAACGTCTTCCCAAGCAATGCAACCGGGAAGTCTAACGCCCATGCGTAGTCTCTTGTCAAATTTATATCTACCAACTT
>JAGAUH010000001.1 GCA_017620875.1 Clostridia bacterium | reverse complement strand
CTTCGTCTAAAATTTCTGCGTTAGCCTTGTAAAGATTTTCTTTTGTGCCTGTTGCGGCAAAAACTAACATTTCGTAGTTTACAAAAGGTACGTCTTCTGCGGTTCTAATAATATCGGATACCCACCAGAATAAGAATATTAATAAAACAATTGCAGTTATTATACCAATGATATCTATAACGATTGCCATAGGATTTAAAAACTGTACTAAGGTTATTCCTTCGGCGTTTTTTGCTTGGAAATTTAAAATAGGAGAAGTCATAACTTTAAACATTTCTGAAAAAGTCATTTGAGATGCCGAAGTAAGTATGTTTGGAGTTTCTATTGTTGTTTTAGGAAACTCTACTGCAACTTGGTAGCCTGCATTTGTCCACTCTGCCAACATAGAATCAACTTGTGGAACTATCATAGCGTGCCATAAGCCAAAGAATAAGCCGAGTGTTAAGCCAACTAAAACGGCGGTAACAGCAAACATTATTAAAGTGATAAGACCTTGCTTTTTGTCGCCTAAATAAAACCTATTTAAACCAAACCAACCTAAAAGCACACTAAGAGTAAGTGCTGTACCCTTCTTTTTTAAAGTTGTGTTAGCAACTTCTTCTACCTTTTCGTCCGATGCGTTAGATAGTTTATTTCTAAACCTAAACGAACAAACGGCAGGGATGTCTTTATCAAATTTTTCTGATAATAAATTAACGTTTTCTGCAGTCATAATATCCTCCAAAATTATACATAAATAAATTATATAAAAACTATAACCCTTTGTCAAGTACTTTTGGAAAATTTGTTGTTTATATAATGCTTTTAAACATTTTTAACCCCTACTCTTTTTTGGGTTTTTATAACCTTTTTTATAAAAAAATAACCGCCTAGTAAACCTAGACGATTAAATAAGCGAAACTACCACGAATACACCCTAGTGATTTTCGCTCTTGGTTGCTACAAATACTGCAACTCTCTTGTTCAAGAACCAAAGGGAATAATTAAATTATATATCATAGGATATTTTACGTCAAGAAAAATCAATAAAAGAGATAGTTAATTTTTCTATTTTAATTTTCCATTATAAAAACAAAACCACCACTTTTAAAAAAAATGGTGGTTATTTGATATATAGCCTAGTTTTTAAGCAAGCAAAGCACTAAGTCTACTCTTTATTTCTGCAATAAACTCGTCGGTATAAACTTCTTTAGTGTTTTTATTTTCTGACAATGCAATTAAGTCTTTTGTCATAATACCCGCATCTAAAGTATCTATACAAGCCTTTTCTAACTTGTTAGCGTAATCTATTAGTTTTGGTAAATTGTCTAGTTCGCCACGCTTTCTTAAAGCACCGCTCCAAGCAAATATAGTTGCCATTGGGTTAGTGCCCGTTTTTTCGCCTTTAAGATATTTATAATAGTGCCTTGTAACCGTACCGTGAGCGGCTTCGTACTCGTAATTTCCGTCTGGAGAAACAAGTACGCTAGTCATCATAGACAAACTACCAAAGGCAGTAGAAACCATATCGCTCATAACGTCGCCATCGTAGTTTTTACAAGCCCAAACAAATCCGCCTTGACTCCTAACAACCCTTGCAACCGCGTCGTCTATTAAGGTATAGAAATAAGTAATGCCCGCCTTTTCGAACTCTTGTTTATAGTACTCGTTAAAAATGTTTTCGAAAATCTCTTTAAAGCAACCGTCATATTTTTTAGATATAGTATCTTTTGTACTAAACCACAAATCTTGCTTTAATGATAATGCGTATTTAAAACAACTGTGTGCGAAACTAGAAATACTCTTTTCGGTATTGTGCATACCTTGTAGTACGCCCGCGCCCTTTAATTCTTGAATAACAACTTCTTGTCTTTCTCCATTTTCACCTTCGAACACAAGTTTTGCTACCCCTGCGCCTTTAGTCCTTAGTTCTACGCTTTTATAAACGTCGCCATAAGCGTGTCTAGCAATGGTTATAGGCTTTTTCCAAGACTTTACGGCAGGTTTTACGCTATCTATAATAATAGGCGCGCGGAATACCGTTCCGTCTAAAATATCCCTAATAGTTCCGTTTGTACTTTTACACATTTCAGTTAGGTTATATTACGTCATACGTTGAGCGTTTGGCGTAATAGTAGCGCACTTTACTGCAACGCCGTATTTTTTTGTTGCGTTAGCGCTATCTATGGTAACTTGGTCTAAAGTTTTATCTCTATTAACTAGCCCTAAATCGTAATACTCGGTTTTTAAGTCTACAAAAGGAAGTATTAATTCTTCTTTAATGTCTTTCCATAAAATACGAGTCATTTCGTCGCCGTCCATTTCTACTAACGGCGTGGTCATTTTAATTTTTTCCATAATATCTCCTATTTATTGTTAGATGCGTAAAAGTTTATTAGACAACCTTCTAGTAAAATTTTCTTTTCGTTAGGGGTTAGGTTTTTAACGTAAAGTTTAATTTCGGAAACTTTATCCCCACTGATTATTTTACCAATAAATTCTTCTTGTCCGTTTGCAATACCTTGTTTAATACCTTCTACAAACAACATATCGCCTTGCTTATAATTAAACTCCGTACTCTCGTCTATAGTAAACGGCATTAAGCCCCAATTTATACAGTTGCTACGATATCTTTTTGTAGCATATTCGTAACAAACGTTTGCAACACCGCCCAATACTTTTTGACAAGATGCGGCTTGCTCTCTTGCAGAGCCGTCGCCCGGTTTATTTGCAAATATTACAGAACCAAAATAGGTTGTATCTTTTAAAGTTTCTAAATTGCCAACTTTAGATAACGCTAGCGCAATTTTATCGTCCACCTTACCTTCTCTTAAAGCGTCGCCTTTATCTCTACAAACTTTGCTTAATCCTACGTATTCCGGTACCCTTCTACTCAAAGCAAAATCTGATAATTTATATGGGTTAGACCTATAAGAAGAAGTTTCGCCTGACGGAATAAGTTCGTCCGTGGTGGTAACTTCGTCGTGAATAACAGCGCAAAATTCTGCTAAAAGATTATCTTTTATAGGGTACATTTTTGGCCAATCGGCAATGTTTGGACCATATCTTAAAGCCAAATCTTCTTCTGCGTTGTTATAACCTTCGTAAACGCGTTTACCATAAATTCCGCCGTCGTAATTATATTCTTTTTCGGTTTTAACGTAATCTATATCCGTTGCAGGAGTTATTACGCCACCGTTAATTGCAGTTGCAGCAATACTACGGGCATCCATAAGAGCAACCGTTGCTATTTGCGCTTGGTCTGGCTTGCTACCTTCTCTATTAGGGAAGTTTCTCGTAGTGTGTCTTATAGAAAGTCCGTTATTTCCAGGAACGTCGCCCGCGCCGAAACACGGTCCACAAAATGCAGGTTTAATAACAGAGCCCGCACTAATTAAGTCGGAAGCAACCCCATTAGAAGTAATTGCTTTATATACGGGGATACTTGCAGGATAGCAAGATAGCGAGAAATAATCGCAACCCGTTGAGTTATCCCTTAAAATATCTGCCGCTTCGCAAAGGTTTTCGTATAATCCGCCAGCGCAACCTGCAATAATACCTTGGTCGGCATAAACCTTTCCGTCTACCACTTTGCTTGCTAAATCTATATTAATTTTATCTCCGAAAGTCTTTTTGGCTTCTTCGTCTACCTTTTTAAGAATTTCTTTTGCGTTTGCAACGAATTCTTTTATAGTATAAGCGTTGCTTGGGTGGAAAGGAAGCGCAATCATACTTTCCATTTTATCTAGGTTAATTTCTATTAAACTATCGTAATAAGCAACGTTTTGTGGCTCTAACTTTTTATAGTCTTCCGCCTTGCCGTGCTTAGAGTAAAACTCTTGTACTTTACTATCGGTTTGCCAAATAGAACTTAGACAAGTTGTTTCGGTTGTCATAACGTCTACGCCGTTTCTAAAATCTACGGATAAACCAGAAATTCCTTCCCCAACGAATTCTAAAATTTTGTTTTTAACAAAGCCCGATTTAAACACTTCTTTAACTAACGAAATAGCAACGTCGTGAGGACCTATTCCCTTTTTAGGCGTACCCGTTACGTGAACTAAAACGACTTGTGGATAATCGATATCGTAAGTGTTGTTAAGCAATTGTTTAACAAGTTCTGGTCCGCCTTCTCCAAAGCCCATAGTTCCTAACGCACCGTAACGAGTGTGACTATCTGAGCCTAGTATCATATTTCCGCATTTTACTAATCTTTCTCTAACGAATTGGTGGATAACCGCTAAGTTTGCAGGAACGTAAATTCCTCCGTATTTTTTACACGCAGAAAGACCGAAAATATGGTCGTCTTCGTTAATAGTTCCACCAACTGCGCAAAGTGAATTATGGCAGTTTGTAAGTGCGTATGGCATAGGGAATTTTTTAAGTCCACCCGCCCTTGCAGTTTGTACGATACCAACGTAAGTTATATCGTGAGATGCCATTGCATCAAATTTTATTTTTAACTTTTGATTGTTGTCGTTTGTGTTGTGGCTAGTTAATATGCTATAAGCAATAGTACCCTTTTTTGCTTCTTCTACGCTAGGTAAATTTGTGCTATCGGTTACTATTTTTCCATTTACTAAATAAACTCCGTTATTATAAGATTTAATCATATCGTTATCCTTTATATTTTATTTATGCCCCTGAAAAATCAGAGGCTAAATCTTAGTGTAATAAGTGTAAATATTGTTCTTTATCTATTGCCGACAAGAATAAATATAGTCTAGGTCCCATATCGGTGCCAAATAGTGCGTTGTAGAAAATTTTAAAGTAGTATTGTTGTTTCTTTTGATTTTCTTTTTTGCTTAAATTTGGATCGTTGATAATAGAATATAAAAATTCCATAACGCCCTTTTCTTCTATAACGGCGGTATCTTTACAATAGGTGTAAAGTTTATTTAAAACTTCTTTATCTTCGGCAGATAAAGCGTCTAAATATTGACTATTTCTTTCTGGTAAGAGTTTGTATAGTTTGCTTGGTTGATGATTTACTATCCAATTTTTAACCCTAGTTAATCTACTTTCGTCTTCCGCGGCAAACTCTACGCCGATTTTAGCAAGAATTTTTCTTACTGCGTCCGGATTAAAGTCTACTATGGTAGCAACGCTTGCTAGTACCCCAAACGGAACTTTTGCCTTT
>JAGAUH010000157.1 GCA_017620875.1 Clostridia bacterium | reverse complement strand
TTTACACCCATATCGGTAGGGGATTTATAATAACTTTCGCCAAATATTTTTATAAACATACGGTTTAGCACAGGAAAAATTTCTACGTCTCTGTTGTAGTTTACCGTGCTAACGCCATAGTTTTCTAGGTGGTAAGGGTCTATCATATTAACGTCGTTAAGGTCGGCGGTTGCCGCCTCGTAAGCAACGTTTACTAAGTGGTGTAACGGTAAGTTCCAAATAGGGAAAGTTTCAAATTTGGCATACCCAGACTTTATACCTTTTTTGTTATCGTGATAAAGTTGACTTAAACAAGTAGCCATTTTACCACTACCGGGACCGGGTGCTGTTACCACCACTAAAGAGCGTTCCGTTTGGATATATTCGTTTTTGCCAAGTCCACTATCGCTAACTATACCTTCTACGTCGTAAGGGTAGTTTTTAATGGTATAGTGCCTATAGGTTTTTATACCTAACTTTTTTAAAGTACGCTCGAAAATCTTAGTCTTTTTTTGCTCGTTATACTGCGTAAGTACCACAGAACCGACGTATAGCCCCACTTCTCTTAGTGCGTCTATTAGTCTAAGGGTGTCTTGATCGTAAGTTATTCCTAAGTCGCCCCTAACTTTTGCTTGCTCTATTGCCTCTGAGTTTATGCACACAACAATTTCGGCTTGGTCTTTTAGTTTTAATAGCATTTGTAGTTTGCTATCCGGTTTAAAGCCGGGTAGTACCCTAGACGCGTGATAGTCGTCAAAAAGTTTTCCGCCAAACTCTAAATATAATTTACCGCCAAACTTTTGCACTCTTTTTAAAATGCTCTCAGTTTGCATAGATAAATATTTTTCGTTGTCAAAACCGATTTTGTTCATAACTCTTCCTTTAAGTAAAATTTTATATATTCATAAGATTCATTAAGAAAATCCAAGCAAATCCGTAATAGGTTACAACGGCAATTAGGTCGTTAATAGTAGTAATTAGCGGACCAGATGCAACGGCAGGATCTATTTTAATCTTTTTAAATAACATAGGTATTACGCAACCCATTATTGCAGAAATTAAAATGGACACGAGTAACGCACCCGATAGGCAAGCGGAAGTTGCAAAAGATATACCCCAAGTCATTTTGTTAGAAAAATGGATATAGCAACCTAAAAACGCAAAACTAATTGCGCTCATAATAAATCCGTTTGCTAGTCCAACCCTTAGTTCTTTAAAAAAGTATTTTAACTTTTCTTTAAAGTGGATATCTTCGTTTTCTAAAACGCGTAGCGTAATAGCAAGCGTTTGCGTGCCGGTGTTACCGCTTAAGCCCAAAACTAGACTTTGGAAACACACGATATACGGTAAATGATCTATAACGCTATCAAAAATGCCCGTTACGGTAGAAACTAACATACCAAGCGCAAGTAGTATTAGTAGCCAAGGCGTACGCTTTGTTATACTTTTATGCAAAGGTTCTTCTAAATCTTCCGTTGCGGTGATACCTGCAAAGTTTACGTAGTCTTCTTCGGCTTGTTCGTAAGTAACTTCTACTATGTCAGAACTTGTAATTACGCCTATTAGCACGTTGTTATTGTCTAAAACGGGGATAGAATCTTCGTCGTAGTCTCTAATTTGGTCGATAATGTTTTCTATTTCTTCTTCGGCGTAAACGTAAGGGTAGTTTGTAGAAATTATATCTTCTAACGCAAGGGTAGCCCTTGCAACGATTAGACTTCTTAATTCCATAGCGCCGTAGTAAGTGCCGTCTTCGTTTACGGCGTAAATAGTAGAAACGTTATCGTTGTCCGCCGCTTGATTAATTAATGCCTTCATTGCTTGCTTTACAGAAAAATCTTTGTTTACGGCAATAAAGTTGGTAGTCATTTTGCTACCGATTTGTTCGTCAGAGTAAGAAGCAACTAGTTCTATTTCGGCTTTAACTTCTTCGTCTAATAGTTCTAGTAACTCTTGTTTTTTATTTTCTTCTAGTTCTTCTAATACGTCAATAGCGTCGTCAACGTCCATTTCTTCGATAACGTCGGCGGCTTTTTCGCTAGATAGTTCGGTAATGTATTCTTCTACGTCGTCTAGATAGGCAAATATTTCGGAAACTTTTTCGTCCCCTAAAATGCGGTACAACCTAAGCCTTTCTTCTTTGGTTAGGCGTGGTAGCACTTCTGCAATGTCGTTTTCGTGATAGTTTTCTAACACGTCGCGAATTGCCCTCATAGATTGCTTGCTTTTTATTATTTCTACAAGTTCTTGTGTAAAGTCTTTACTTACCGAAGAAAGCATTTCTTCCATTTCTTCCATAATGACCTCCTTTTTGGCTGACTAACCCAAAAAGGCAGTCTGCCGAATTAAATGTGTTCTCGCGGATTATCGCTTTCCATTTTTTTCTCCTTGAAAGTATTTTTTAAACGCTATTTTTAGTATAGCACATAAAAGTTTATATTTCAATTATTTTTAAATAAAAATTGCCACGAATTTCGTGGCAATTTTCTAAAAGTTAATTTTATATAAAATTAAAAACCTAACATTAAAGTAAATAGCGGAGCAAAGATATTATGCTTAGAAATAAATGCGCATATTTTACTTTGGTCTATGGTGTTTTGTAGCCAACCAAACGCGCCCGTAGGTAGCAAAGAAACTACAAAAATTATTGCGCAAATTACTAGCAAACATTGTAAAAATCCAAGGCAAACTCCTAAAATTTTGTTTGCTAAAAAAATGCTAGAGTGGTTGTCTTCTATGCGGGCAAACACAAACTTTAAAAGTATGCAAGCAAGCCTAACCACTACCCACAAAATAACGAACGCTATGCCAATAACGGCGTATTTAGAGCAAACTTGACCTAATATTTGAGATAGAGTTTTATCCCCAGCGTAGTCGGTTACTTTAAGTACTGCGTTTTTTACAAAACTCGGTAATAAATTTTGGTTATCTAATAAATTTTTAACTTGTTCTACGTCGGTTACGGTTACGTTTAAACTTTCGTTTTTAGCAAAGGACTTAGTAAGGCTAGACGCAAGTGATTCTTGCATATTAAAGGTTATGTTTAGTAAACTTGCAAACGGCTTGCATAAAGAAAACGCAACTATTAGTGCAACTATACCTGCAACCACTCCGACAAGCCTATTTACAAAACCTTGCCTTAGTCCTATAAGCGAAACGAATATCAGTAGTGATACCACTATTAAGTCTAAAATGCTACCGTGTAATTTTGTAGCAAGAAACATAATTTCCCCCTAAAAGATAATCGTGTAACTATTTTAGCATAAAAAATAAAATAGGTAAACACTTTTTTGGTTTTTTGTTTAGATATTAACTTTTTTGTCTATAATTATACCTATGAAGCAATATTGTTTTAGTTTAGAAAATTCTTTTTTACAAAACGGGTTAGTTTCTTGCCTAGAAGAAATGTATAATCAAACAATGCCCGTTATAGTATGCGTTGGTACGGACGGAGTAGTTGGGGATAGTTTAGGTCCGCTAGTGGGTAGTTTTTTAAAAGAAAAAAACCTGCCTGCTTTTATTTATGGGGAATTGTTTAACCCAATAACCGCAAAGCAAATTGTCGGCATAAAAGAATTTATTTATAAAACCCACCCGGATAGCAAAGTTTTAGTAATAGATTCTGCCGTTGGCGATCAAGAAGAAATAGGGCTTATTAAAATATGCGACCAAGGTATAAAGCCGGGGCTTGGCGCAAAAAAGGACTTGCCAAAAATAGGGGATATTTCTATTATTGGCATAGTAGAAAAAAGGGGCAAGATAGAAAAATTAAAAAGCACTAGACTAAGGCTAGTATATAAAATGGCGCAAGAAATTGCCCTTGCAATAGAAAAGCATATCGTTTTTAATATCGTAAAAGAGAGTAAAATAAAAAGCCTAACCAAAATAGGCAAACTGCAAAAATCCACTAAAAAAGCAAATTAAATATTGGTTGAAAAAAAATTAAAAACACTAGGTAAAACACTTAGAAATCTAAATAAAAAAACTATTGAAACAAACAAATAAAAGAGCCGTAAAAACAAAAAATAATATTGACAAATTTATCAATTAAATTTAATAAAACCAACAATAGAATTTTTTAATAAAATAACAATTTAAGTTTTGATAAAACTAGCAAAAAAATTTAATAAAATTAAAAAATAAATTTTAACAAATAACATTTAAACTCAACAAAACAAGCAAAAACCGCCATATAGGGCGGTTTTTGTGCTATTTTTAAGGTTTTTACGCAAATAAAATTTGCCTAAAATGATAGTATGGTTGGGGTGTTAGAGTTTTAATATAAAGATTCTCACGCTCGCTTTTTCTCGCTCAGAATGACGAATAAAGAATAGGTAGTATTATATAGTAAGATTCTCACGCTCGTTGCACTCGCTCAGAATGA
>JAGAUH010000156.1 GCA_017620875.1 Clostridia bacterium | reverse complement strand
TATTTTTTATACCTTTGCCAAAGTCTTTTAAAAGTGAAATAGGTTCGTTAAAACAAAGTTTTCTTACAACGTATACTAAGCCTGCAAGCCCAATAGATGCAAGCATTAAACAAGGGATATTTATTAGATTTTTTGTGGTAATTAAGTTTACGTATTCGTTAAAAATTTCTAACTGCGTTAGCGATTCTACGTCTACGTTTGCCCTTGCAGAAAAACTTATTATTTGCCAAACGATTAGTGGCAAACAAAATAGTATGCAAAGTAACCCAGCGTTAAATTGCTCTATAAGTCTATTTTTATATATAAATTTAAATACTTGTCTTCTGTTTTTAGGCAAGTCTTGCGTGGAAAAGTTTTTATCTCTTTTTTTACCAACGACAAGCCTTTTCATAAAGTCGTTCCAAGACATATTTTGCTCCTATTAAGTTAAGTCTAAGATACTGCTAATTAAAGAAATTAAAGTATCGTTTTGCGTTGTGTGATATTTAGAAATAGCCAAACCATATTCGTCGTTAATTTTTATACCGACAATTCTTGGTTGTAAATAGTTTAAATCGGTATCAAGCCCCGTAAAAGAGATAAGTTTTCCGCTAGAAGATAAACCATTGTAAAAATCTATACTCTCTTGACTACCTTGTAAAAATAGTTCGTTTAAATCTATAAAACGATTACAATATAAAGAATTGGATTTTGTAATAACGTCGTAGTCGGAAGAAAAATCTTCTTTAACGTCGTTTTTAAAGCATTCTAGTGGCATAATAAATAAATCTACGTTGTTATCTGCATACCAAGTAAAAGTGTTTTTTTGTTCGTTATTGTTTTTATCTACGTAGTTGGATTTTTCTTGAAATTTTTTGTATCCATAATTTTTATAATTTTTATTTAACTCATTTAAAATATTCTCTACGTCTACATATTCTTGCTCTGTACCTTGCGAATATGGTGTTACCCAAACGGATAAAGTTAGATTTTTAGGCACTTTTGTTGCTTGACCGTAGCACAAAACAAACCATAGTATAATTAGGGCAAAAACAACCGCAAAATACACGAACCACTTACTTTTTAAATGTTCTAAATAAGCTTTAAAAGTTTTTTTAATATCCATTTTACACCCCCTTATAATCAACTAAAATGTTGTTAGAAAGTGTTAAAAGATATCTTTTATTTTGTTCCATAGTAACTTGGTGGTTACAATCTACTAAATATTCTACTACGCTTTCGGTTCTAAATTTATACACCTTTATAAGTTTAAACTTTCTTTTGTTAGACGTAATAGTACTCCCTAAAGACAGAAACTCTACTTCTTCGGTGGATTTTTCTGAGTATACTATATCGGCATAAAAATTTTCTTCTTCCTTAAACTTTTTATGAGTAACGTCTAACCTATAAAAAAGGTAACCAAAACAAATTATACTAATAATAAAGCCTAAAATTGCAAAAGAAATATGTTTTAAAACAAAAACCAA
Organism: Clostridia bacterium; assembly: GCA_017620875.1. Classification (GTDB taxonomy): domain Bacteria; phylum Bacillota; class Clostridia; order Christensenellales; family Borkfalkiaceae; genus UBA4675. The sequence continues at coordinate 167 of JAGAUH010000156.1, read as the reverse complement.
AGTAACGCATAGTGCTATTAACAAAACAAAACCTAAAGTAATTAATAAAGTGTTTCTTTTTTGTTTTTTAAAATCTAAAATTAAATTTTGTAAATTTTGCTTAGAATAAATCATATTTTTCTCCACTTTTAATTATACAAATTATAATTAAATTAGTCAATAATAAT
>JAGAUH010000155.1 GCA_017620875.1 Clostridia bacterium | reverse complement strand
GATAGGGGCAGGCATTCTTCCGCCACGATTTATAAATACGCTAGCCGAATTTACGTTTACAGGCATAACGGGAGCAGTGCCAAGTAGTCCGCCAAACTCTACGAAATCCCCAACTTTTTTACCTATTGCAGGTATTACCCTAACCGCCGTAGTTTTATTGTTAATAACGCCAATTGCACACTCGTCTGCAATAATAGCCGAGATAGTACTTGCAGGAGTATCGCCGGGAACGGCTATCATATCTAGACCTACGCTACAAACACAAGTCATAGCCTCTAATTTTTCTAAGGTTAAAGCGCCTTTGTTTACCGCGTTTATCATACCGGCATCTTCGCTTACGGGGATAAAAGCACCGCTTAATCCACCAACGTGGCTACAAGCCATAACTCCACCCTTTTTAACAGCGTCGTTTAGCATTGCTAGGCACGCAGTAGTTCCGTGAGCGCCAACGCTTTCTAGTCCTATTGCTTCTAATACTGCCGCAACGGAATCGCCAATTGCAGGGGTTGGAGCAAGAGAAAGGTCTACTATACCAAATTTAGCGTTTAATCTTTTTGCCGCTTCTTTAGCAATTAACATACCTACTCTCGTAATTTTAAAAGCGGTTTTTTTAACGATTTCGGCAACGTCTGTTAAACTTGCATTTTCCGGTAGGCTCTTAATTGCTTTTTCTACAACGCCAGGACCGGAAACACCAACGTTTACCGTACACTCACCCTCGCCAATGCCACACATTGCACCCGCCATAAACGGGTTATCTTCTACCGAGTTTGCAAAAACAACTAGTTTTGCGCAACCCATACTGCTATTATCTTTTGTCGCATTTGCCGTGTCAATTATAATTTCGCCCATACGCTTTACGGCATCCATATTGATACCGGCTTTTGTAGAGCCAACGTTTACGGAACAACAAAGTTTTTTAGTTTCTGCAAGGGTTTGTGGAATAGTATCTAAAAATTTTTCTTCTGCCAAGGTAGTTCCCTTTTGCAAAAGCGCAGAATACCCACCGATAAAGTCTACCCCCGTTTCTAAGGCAACTCTATCTAAAGTTCTTGCTATTTCAATATATGCGCCACTTGCCGCGCCTATTACACTTATTGGCGTAACGGAAATACGCTTATTTACGATAGGAATACCAAATTCGATACCTATTTCGTTGCCAATTGCAACAAGTTTTCCCGCAACCCTAGTAAGTTTATCGTATATTTTTTGACAAGTTCTTTTTCCGTCGTCGCTAATACAATCGAATAAACTAACCGCAAGAGTAATAGTTCTTACGTCTAGGTTTTGCATAGAAATCATATTTATAGTTTCTATAATCTCGTTTTTTGCTATCATATTACACCCTATGCATTGCGTTAAAAATTTCCTCTCTTTGGATTTTCATAGAAAGGTGTAATTCTTCGCCCATGGTATCTAATTTTTGTTGTAACTCAGCAAAGTTTAAGTTTGCTTTTTTAAGGTCTACTAACATAATCATAACGAAGTAGCCTTGCATAAGAGTTTGAGAAATATCTTCTATATTGCCACCAACTTCGTCTATAAAAGTACCAACTTTACCAATTATACCATTGTTATCTTTTCCGATAACGCTAAGGATTGCTTTCATTTAAATCTCCTTTATTTGTTTACACTCTAAATAATATCTCTTTTCTTCTGCCTCGCCCATAGAGAAGGATTTTCTAGTTAAAATTTTACCCGTTGAGATATATTTAAATAAATCGCTTTTTTGTAGTTTTGGCATAAATACCGCAACGCCGTTATTTTCTTTAGCGACGTCTAAGGTGTGATTAGTTCCGTGAACGTAATCTTGCTCTGCGCCAGAAACGGTAGGTAAATATTTATCTATTGCCCCTTGTATTTGACCAATTGCTACGGCAGAGTTTTTATCTACCTTACACTCGAAATCTTTACCGTTGTAGTTTAATATAATAGTTTCTTTACCTTTTAAAGTGCTTTGCATATAATCTATAAATTCTTGACCAACGCCAAACACAACCCTATGTATAGGCTCGAAAATTAAATCTTCTTCGTAAAGGTTTACTAGTTCGCACAAGCAAAATCTTGCAGGGTGATTTGCCCTTTCTTCTGGACTTAAGGTCTTTTTAAGGCTATCCCAACAAAGTTTTGCAGTTGCAATAGAGTGATTTCCGTCACCTACGGCAAACGTAATCGGCTTATCCGAACCGTATTTTTTCTTTAAATTTTCGCCGGAACAAAGGTTTTCTATCTTGGCAATAATTTCTTGTGGATTTTCTACTTTATACCCTTCGATACTACCGCCATCGTTATTAAGTTCCGTAGAATATAATTTTTCTAATTTGTCTCTATTTTCGTATAACGGCTCTATAATAGACTTTTCGCTATCGTCTAAAAGTAATAGTGCGTGAGGAAGTTCTAAACAAGCCTTTTCTCTAATTTTAACCCTAACAGGTAACCTTTCTGGCACGGTAGCCTCGGTTGCCCTAACGGCTAGTTGTTTAGTGTAGTCGTATTGCTCTAAATCGAAAGATATTACAAGCCCTACTCTTTTTCTTCCGTACTTGGTAGTCCTAACGGTTAAAATAAAACCATCTACCGCTTTAAAAATATCGCTTTGAAGATATTTTTTCATAGTAGAGTTAATTTTTTTAATTCTGTTATCTCTATCCTCGTTTAAATAAATCTCTGGATAGGTAATACGGAGAGTAGAAATCTCTCCGCAATAGTCGTCTAATTTATCCCAATAATCTCTTTGAGAAGTAAATTGGTCGCAAGCGATAACCGCCCACTTTTTTAAATCGATATTATCTTTAGGAATTAATATCTTTGGTACTTTTATAATACTCATTATTTCATCCTTAAAATTTATATACTTTTAAAATGCCTTCTTTATTAAAATCGGTGTCTTTTTCCATACCAACTAGTATTGCACCTTTATTTTTTCTTACCGCGCTAGAAACTGCTTCGTATTCTTTATCGTCTAAAATATCGCTAGCAGAAATTTTGTCTGCGTTAAATAAAATAAGCGCTTTATAGTTAAACTTTCCGTCTAAAGAAACGTTAGGATAATTTACGGAATTTTTAATATTACCGTTTTCTATAAAGTCTACTATTTGTTCTGCAACCATAACGGCGCAGTTATCTTCTGCTTCTTCGGTAGATGCGCCTAAGTGTGGTAGGCATACAACGTTCTTTTGGTTAATTAGTTCTGCGCAAGGGAAATCGTTTACGTATTTTGCAACTTTACCTTGTTTAATAGCAGATAAGATATCGGCGTTGTTTACAATTTCGCCACGAGAGAAGTTTAAAATTTTAACGCCGTCTTTCATGGTGGCAATAGTGCTTGCGTTTACCATACCCCTCGTAGTATCTAGTAGTGGAACGTGGAAAGTTATGTAGTCGCTAACTTTGTATAGTTCTTCTTGAGAAACTATTTCTGCCTCGCACTCGCCGTTATAAAACGGATCGTAACCAACTACTTTCATACCTAAATCTTTAGCGGCAGCGGCAACTTTTCTTCCTATTGCGCCAAGACCGAAAATACCAAGAGTTTTACCAAGAATTTCGTTTCCGCCAAAGTTCTTTTTACCCTTTTCTACTTGCTCTGCAATAGTCTTTTCGCCATCTACTAAGGTATTTGCCCAAGCGTTACCTTCGCAAATGCCACGGCTTGCTAAAAATAAAGCAGAAACAACAAGTTCTTTAACGGCGTTTGCGTTTGCACCTGGGGTATTAAATACTACGATACCGTTGTCGCCGTATTCTTCGCAAGGAATATTGTTTGTACCTGCGCCTGCCCTACCGATACACTTAACGCTTTGTGGTAAAGTGTATCCGTGCATTTTAAAACTACGAAGTATAATTGCTTCTGGATTGGCACTTTCTGCTACCATATCGTATTTGTCTAAAAATACGTTTTTAACAAGTGGACTTATTTCGTTTAACTTTAAAATTTCTTTCATGATAAAACTCCTAAATGGTTATGCGTTTTCCTTTTCGAATTTAGCCATAAACTCTATTAGTTTATCTACGCCTTCTTCTGGCATAGCGTTATAAATACTTGCTCTCATACCGCCAACAAGTCTGTGCCCCTTTAAAGAACAGAAACCGTTTTCGCCTGCTTCTTTAACGAATTTAGCATCTAACTCGTCGCTACCCGTTACGAAACATACGTTCATGATAGAACGGTCTTTTTTGTTTGCAGTTGCCTTAAATAGTTTAGAATTATCTAAAAAGTCGTATAATTTTTTTGCTTTTCTTTCGTTGATTATTTCCATAGCCTTAACGCCACCAAGAGCCTTAATTCTTCTAAATACGAGTAAAGCCATATAAATTGGGAAACATGGTGGAGTGTTGTATAGGCTACCATTTTTTGCTTGAGTGTCCCAACGAAGCATTGTAGGAGTTCCCTTGACAACGTTTTCGCTATCGTCCACTAAAGATTTTTTAGCAATAACGATTGTTAGACCTGCCGGAGCAATATTTTTTTGCGCGCCTGCATAAATTACGCCAAACTTTGTTACGTCTATTTCTCTAGATAAAATATCACTAGACATATCTGCTACTAGCGGAATATTTACGTTAGGGAATTCGGTATATCTAGTACCGAAAATCGTGTTGTTAGAGGTTATATGTAAAAACGCAGCGTCTTCTCTAACGTTTAAATCGGTTGGGATATATTTGTAAACGTCTGCCTTGCTAGATGCGGCAACGTGAGCATCTATACCAACGATTTGTCCTTCTTGATAAGCCTTGTTAGCAAAGTTACCACTAACTATATAGTCTGCTTTATTGTTTTTTCCACAAAGGTTTAGTGGAACTGCGGCAAATTGTTGACTTGCTCCGCCTTGAACAAATAAAACGTAGTAATCTTCTGGGATACCCATAAGTTCTCTTAGTAGGCTCTCTGCCTCTACTATAACTTTATCGAAAGTTTTAGTTCTGTGGCTCATTTCGGTGATACTCATACCGGAATTGTCGTAGTTAAGTAAGTCTCTTTGAGCCTCCTCTAAAACATCTAGTGGTAGCATAGATGGACCTGCCGAAAAATTGTAAACTCTTTTCATATAATACCTCCGCTGTATATTGCGTAATTTTTTCCTTTTAACAATCCTAAATATTATATCACAATAAAAATATAAAATAAAGTGAAAAGTTATTATTTTTACATTTTTTAAAAAATAATTTTTTCGTTTTATTATATAATAATAAATTTTTACTAATCAAACAAAAACACCTACCTAAAAAAGTAAGTGTTTTAAATCAACTTAAATAATAATAGGAATATTTAAACTTTCTAGTTGCAAG
>JAGAUH010000154.1 GCA_017620875.1 Clostridia bacterium | reverse complement strand
TTTTAATACCCTTGTTATCATACTCGTGCTTGCATGGGTATCTTTATCTTTTGGCAATTTTATTTTGTTTTGCTACTGCTAAAAGATTCCCACTGCGTGAGAATGACTTAAAATGTATATACTCTTTTACCTTTATCGTTTTTTTATAAGTATGACTTTTTGCTCATCAGTAAACCTTTACCGAACCACATCACTATCGCGTGGTTTTTCTTTTATATCAAAAAGACACTAGATAAAAAAACCTAGTGTCTTAATTTTATTTAAATAACGTGATTATTAAAGTGGCTAGAAACGATATAGGGCTCCCAAAAAAGTTTTATAACATAAAAGTTTTTTGGGATAAGGAAAAGCCGCCAAAAAAACTAAAACAACCACCAAACACTTGGTGGTTGTTTATATATAGTCGTACTTTGACGCACTAGGCTCGCAAAAATTACAGGATATAATAGACCTTGTTGATTATAAAAAAGACACTAGATAAAAAAACCTAGTGTCTTAATTTTTATTTAAATAACTAAGGTTTTAAAGTGAATTTTTACAAGCAGTACAAGGCTCGAAAAAATTACAGGATATAATAGACCTTGTTGGTCATTATAGTCTGGAATTTTTTGCAGTAAACGCAGTAATGCGTAGTAAAAAACGCTTTAAAGTTTAATTAGTCTTTTTTCTCTACTAACCTTTGATACTTAGCCAATCTTTCTGCATTTTCTTTTTCGGAAAGAGCAAATAGTTTGTCTGCAACTTCTGGTTGAGCCTTCTTTAAAGAAGAATATCTAGTTTCGCCCATGATAAACTCTTGATAAGAAGAAGTTGGCGCTTTACTATCTAGAGTAAATGGATTTTCGCCAGACTCAATCTTAGTAGGGTTGTATCTGTATAAGTGCCAGTAACCGGATTCTACTGCTCTCTTTTCTTCTAATTGAGAGTTAGCCATTTTAATACCGTGGTTGATACAAGGAGCGTAACAAATAATTAGAGAAGGTCCGTCGTATGCTTCTGCTTCTACGATAGCATTTAAGAATTGTTGTTTATTGTAACCCATAGAACATTGAGCAACGTATACGTAACCGTAAGAAATTGCCATCATACCAAGGTCTTTCTTCTTAATTCTCTTACCACCTGCGGCAAACTTAGCAACAGAACCGGTAGGAGTAGATTTACTTGCTTGTCCACCCGTGTTAGAGTAAACTTCGGTATCAAGAACTAAAACGTTAACGTCTTCGCCCATAGCAAGAACGTGATCTAGTCCGCCGTAACCGATATCGTAAGCCCATCCGTCACCACCGAAAATCCAAATAGATTTTTTAACTAGGCAGTCGCTAGCGGCAAGGATATCTCTTAAAATATCTTTAACTTCGCCCTTAGCGTTTCTAATAGCGCCTGCAAGACCTGCAGTTATAACTTTAGAAGTTTCTAAAGAGATTTCGGTATTGTTCATATTTTCGTACCACTTAACGAACGCGTCTGCAACTTTACCCTTTAATCCAAGAGAAATTGCTTTTCTCATATCGCTAGCGATTCTTGCTCTGCGTTGAGCATAAGCAAGGTTCATACCATAACCGAACTCTGCGTTGTCTTCGAATAAGCTGTTAGCCCAAGCAGGTCCGTGTCCTTGTTTGTTTTTAGTGTATGGACAAGTAGGGCTAGAACCACCGTAAATACTAGAACAACCCGTTGCGTTTGCAATAATCATTCTGTCGCCGAACATTTGAGTAATAACTTTAACGTAAGGAGTTTCTCCACAACCTGCGCAAGCGCCAGAGAACTCGAATAATGGTTGAGAGAATTGGCTACCCTTAACGGTAGTTTTCTTAAATTCGGAAGTGTCTACTTCTGGTAGAGTTTGAGCAAATTCGTAATTTGCTTTTTCTACTTCTACTGCTTTTGCAAGCGGAGTCATAGTTAAAGCGCCTTCTACAGGACAAACGTTTTTACAAACTTCACAACCCATACAATCTAGTGGGTTAATTTGCATACGGAATTCGTAGCCTTTTTTACCAATAGCAGGTTTAGTTGTAAAGGTATCAATTTTTTCTGTGCCAGCCTCTACTAAAACAGGTCTAATAGTTGCGTGTGGACAAACGAAAGCACATTGGTTACATTGGATACACTTGCTATCTGCATTCCATACAGGGATTTTAACTGCAACGCCACGTTTTTCAAATTGAGTTGTACCCGTAGGAACGGTACCGTCTGCGTTAAATGCAGAAGAAGGAAGTTTGTCGCCTTGTAAAGCAATGATAGGTTGAATAACTTCTTGGAAGTATTTATCGTCTGCAAGTTTAGTAGGTTCTGCACCGGTTGTAGCAGTTGCCCAACTTTCTGGAATAGCAATTTCTACTAATTCGCTAGATGCTTTATCAATTGCAGCGTAGTTCATGTTAACTACTGCGTCACCCTTTTTACCATAAGATTTTTTAACTGCAATCTTCATGTATTCTTCGGCATCTTTATATGGCATAATATCGTCGTTAATGTAGAAGAATGCCGCTTGCATTATTGCGTTAGTTCTTCCGCCTAAGCCGATTTCTGCGGCAATTTTAATAGCGTCGATATTGTAAAGTTTTGCTTTTTTCTTTGCAAGTAATTGTTTCATGCTTGCAGGTAAGTTTTTATCTAATTCTTCTACCGTGTTCCAACTAGAGTTTAGTAAGAATTTACCACCTTCTTTTAGGTCTGTAACCATATCGTATCTAGTAACGTAACTTGGGTTATGACAAGCGATAAAGTCCGCAGCGTCGATTAGGTAAGAAGATTGGATAGGAGTATCACCAAATCTTAAGTGAGAAACGGTTATACCACCAGACTTTTTACTATCGTAGAAGAAATATCCTTGAGCATACTTATCTGTATGGTCACCGATAATCTTAATAGAGTTTTTGTTAGCGCCAACGGTACCGTCTGAACCTAGTCCGTAGAACTTACAAGAAATAGTACCTGCAGGAGCGGCGTTATATTGTTTAGAGAAGTCTAAACTACTGTTTGTAACGTCTTCGTAAATACCGATAGTAAAGTGGTTCTTTGGCTTATCTTGTTTTAAGTTTTCGTAAACGGCATAAACCATAGATGGGTTAAACTCTTTACTACCTAGACCATATCTACCACCAACAACGGTAATTCTCTTTTTAGCCTCTGCTAAAGCAGAAACAACGTCTAAGTATAGTGGTTCACCAAGAGAGCCAGGCTCTTTAGTTCTGTCTAGAACTGCAATTTTCTTAACTGACTTAGGTATTGCTTTTAAGAAAGCCTTTGTAGCAAACGGTCTATAAAGTCTAACTTTTAATACGCCGACTTTTTCGCCTTCTGCGTTCATTTTGTTTATAGTTTCTTCTATTGCGTCTGCACCGCTACCCATAACTACGATAATTCTGTCTGCATCTTCTGCGCCAACGTAGTCGAATAGGTGATAACTTCTACCGGTTATTTTGCTAACCTTGTCCATCATTTTTTGAACGATAGCAGGAGTTGCTTCGTAATAAGAGTTAGCAGTTTCTCTGTTTTGGAAATAAGTATCAGAGTTTTGAGCAGTACCTCTTTGAACAGGGTGTTCTGGGTTTAATGCTCTAGCCTTAAAGTCTTCGATATCTTTCATATCAACAAGTGGTTTTAACTCGTCGTACTCAAAAGCGTCGATTTTACTAACTTCGTGGCTAGTTCTAAATCCGTCGAAGAAATGTAAGAACGGAACTTTAGATTTTAAAGTAGAAAGGTGTGCAACTAAAGATAAATCCATAACTTCTTGTACGGAGTTACTTGCTAGCATTGCAAAACCTGTTTGACGACAAGCCATAACGTCTGAGTGGTCGCCAAAAATGTTTAGTGAGTGAGCGGCTAATGCTCTAGCACTAACGTGGAAAACCGTAGGTAATAATTCACCTGCAATTTTATACATATTAGGAATCATTAATAGTAAGCCTTGGCTTGCAGTGTAAGTGGTTGTTAAAGCACCTGCGGTTAAAGAACCGTGAACTGCACCAGCAGCGCCTGCTTCTGATTGCATTTCTGCAAGTCTTAAAGGTTGACCAAACATGTTAAGTCTTCCTTCTGTAGACCAAGTGTCAGCAACTTCTGCCATTGGAGAAGAAGGAGTAATTGGGTAAATAGCCGCAACTTCGCTAAAATAATAAGCAACGTGGCTAGCAGCGGTATTACCGTCAATAGTCATTTTTTTCATTGATGTGCCTCCATAAATATATTATTACTATAATAGTTTAATACTTTTTAATATATAAGTCAATACGAAATTGTAAATTTTTAGCCAAAAAATGCAATTTTTTTTATAAAATAGTATTATTAAGCCACTTTTTAATAAAATTTTGCACAATTTTTACAATTTTATTGCTATTTTAGAAAATTTAATCAACGTTAAAAATATCGCGCTCCACAAAAAATAGAGCGCGATAGAAAGTAAAATCTATATAAAATTAGTCTTGTTTGTCTTTTATAACGTAGTCGTATTTACTAAAAGTGTATCTTTGTTTGTTTTGCGTAATTTTACCATATTGTATAGCATCCGTTGGACAATTAGAAATACACGCCATACAATGAGTACAATCTTTACCCCAAATAGGTTTTTTATCTACGATTTTAATATTGTTTAAAGGACATAATTTTGCACATTTTCCACAACCAACGCAAGTATCTTCCGCATAAAAATCTTTTGCTTTTAATTTTAATTTGCACCATACGGGGTTAAAAGGTACGGTAATAATAGTTTCAAAAATATTAACCTTTCTCGCCGTTAAAGTATTGCCGTTTAAAATATCCTTTGCAACCGCGTCTATTTGACTATAAGCAGACAAAATTCTTTCTTCCGCTTGCTCTTTTTCTAACATAGGATAAGCGTCGCTTGCAACGTAGTTTCTTGGCATTTTAAACTCTGCATGTCCGTGGCAAACCATTTTTTTCTTTTTAAATATATTTTTAAGCAACACCCCAGAAGGACCACAATATCCACCGCTAGTAAGTATAAAATAAACGTCTTTACTACCTTCAAAGCATAATTTTTTAAGATATTTAGTCATAAAACGCGGTATTTCGCACACGTAAACGGGCGCGCAAATTACAAAAGGCTTTTGAGATGAGATAGGTGTATAATCGTTATTTTTAATTCTTTCTAATAAATTAACGCACTCGTCGTTAGTCCTTTTTGCAATTTCTTTTGCTATAAACTCCGTATTGCCGGTTGCAGAAAAATATAAAACCATAAAAACCGCTCCTAATATTTATTAACTTATTTATTATATTGTAATTTCTATCATTATGTCAACTTGTCTAATTTTATTTTTGCTTTTTTCTTTTTATTATTATAACGCTAATTAACGCAACCGATACTAGCCAACCAAATCCGTAAAAACTACCGCTACAACCTGACTTTGGGGCTACGTTGTTACTTGGCGTACTAACGGAAGAAACGTTACTAGCACTACTTGTTTGTTGTAAAGAAGTTTGGATACTACTTAAATAGTCGTTACTACTAGAAGAACTATAATTAATCTTACTAGAACTACTTTCTTGACTAGAAGAACTAATGGTAGAACTACTAGAAATTTGACTAGAAGAACTAGAACTACTTGGCTCGTTTGCACTGCTTGGTATTTGGCTAGAAGAACTAGATTCGGCAGGCAATTTTTCTATTTGTAAATTTGATATTTCGGTATGGTTTATATCAAAATTTTTACCGCAAATATCACAATGATAATGCCCTTTTGTTCCATAAGAATTTTGCGTTGGCTCTACGCTATCTATCCACTCTCCGTAGTTGTGGTCGCCTAAACCCGCTTGTATATTTACCACTTTATTAATACACTCTTTTTCTTGATAGCAAGTGTTACACCTAGAGCAATAATAGTGGGCTATATAACCGTTTTCTTTACAATTTCCTTGTGTTGCTTGCACGAAAGTAGCGCTATGTCCTAAAGCGGAAATTTGTATATCTTCTACAAGCGTTTCGCCTAAACTATCGGCAAACTTGCGGTTACAACCGCTACATAAATAATACTCTAAACTGCCACCGCTAGTACAAGTAGCATCAACGCCTTGTACCCTAGTTAAATCGTGCGTGTGTTTACTCGTATAAACTTCTACTTCTTTATCGGAATAAAAAGTATAAGTATCCGTAGTTTCGGTATTGTTATTTATATAACTAACGCTAACTTGTAAATTTCCGTTTACTATATTTTTAGTTACCGTTGGCTCTTTTCCGTTTGGCATTTTAGTTATAAATACCGTTGCTTGCTTATGCGTTACGGCGTTATTTGTAGTAACTAGTGCTAAAGTTTTATCGGTTTTAGCAGTAGATAAACTTGCACTATCCGTAGATAAAGCATACACTAAAGCCTCTGCTCCCGTGTTTGCGCCCACAATTTTAGCTCTGCCGTTTTCTATACTTATGGTAGAAGAAAAATCAGTAAAGAAATTAGTCGTATAAGTATGAGAACTTGTTCCTGCATAAACGTAGTCGAAAGCAATAACGTAAGGGGTTTGCCCGCCCATATAAATCATTTGTCTAGTACTTTCGGTTAAAGTGGTATCCCTATAACTATCGCTATTAACCCCTTTTAAATATAGCGCCCCGTTAGTTAAACTTTTATTAGCATTTATACTTCCTACTATCATATCTGGTGCGTTGTAATAAAAACCTACACCGTCTACTTGCACTATATTATGCTCTAAAGAAGTTTTGTAGTTTGCACCCAAATCTATAACGAAACTCTCACCCTTTGCAAAGAAAGTAAAGGTATTGTTGTCTGGGTGATTCCAACAACCTTGATATCCCCAACCAGAGAAGAAAGTCATCATAGAACTATTTTCTTGCCAACCGTCTTTTGCAATAACCAATCCCTTATCGTAACTCGTTACTAGAGGTAGTTCGGCAATAGGTGCTTGAGGCGTTAGGCTTTGGTCTTCAAAGAAGATTATATTAGGCGCGTTAAAACCGTTACCTGCATAATCGTCCACAAACTCACCGCCGTTATGCAAGTTATAAGTCCTTTCCCAACCCCAAAGTTCTAGTCTTTGGTGTTTTTTGTTTATTATGTAAAAAGTAGTTGCATAGTTATCTAATTTCGTCCCTTGACCAACAGACGCTTGCTCGTTGCCGTAAGGTGCGGTCATACGCATAGCCCAATTTGTTAAATTGTAAAAGTGAGAATAATAATCTAATAGTTCTAAACCCGTTAAATTATAAATGGTATCTTCTACAACCGTTAAAGTGTTTAAGGCGTAACCTATATAATGCAAGCCCTCAAAAGCACAACCTTGCGTATCTACCGCGTAGGTATAATAATCTTTTATCCTATCTATTGCCCTTGTTAGCCACTCGGTTTTTGCACTTTCTTTAGATAAAGATAACGCTATCATACCAAGGCTTCCGTGAGTAACCGCGTTCCAATTCCAAGCCTTTCTGTTTTGGTCGCTAGAACCCCAAGGATCGCTTGCAGTTGGATTTGTAGATAAATTATATATCCAAGCCCCTATTTCTTCCATTTCCGCCTTTAAAAGATTTCTTTGCTCTACGGAAAGATAATTATATAACCAATCGTACGCTAAAGAATAAGCATAGCCAAAATCCGCAACGCATAAAGCACCGTTTATGCCATAATAAATATCGGTATTACCACTATTTACCGCCGACATTACTAGTTCTACCGCCTTGCTAAAGCAAGCGTTGTCCTCCGCAATAACACCATAAGTGCCTAAATAAGCCACGTAAGATTGTAATTGTCTACCTATTATTCCACTAGACTTATCCGTGCTAGAATTATAATAAACACTGATAGTTGCATTTTTATAACTTTTTACTTTTTTAGTTATATAAGCAAAAGCCTTTTGAGAATACCCGCTTTTTATTTTTTGTTTTAAAGCGTTTATCTCACTATTTTCGTATAAGATATACGGGTGAGATTTTTGTGCTATTGCAGAAATAGAATTGTTTGCAATACTTTCGGAAGAAGGAATATTTGCAAAATCTATAGGTGCTTTTGCCCCTTCTATACTAACGCTTTCTATAATAACGTCATCTATAATTTCTACTGCACTAAAACTATCTAGATAAAACGGAGAATCTACGTTTCCCCAAGCGTTTGCCTTTATTAGCATACTAGGAACGCCCCACTCTTTATCTGGATATACGCTAGGCTCGTAAACAACGTAATCAAATTCTACGTTAACCCACTTGTTAGGTTCGGTATAAAAGTTTTTAACCGACCAATTATAGTCGCGTATACCATCCGACTCAGAAGTAGGATATTTTATATAAACTTGCATCGTTCTACTAAAAGTGTCGTACACCTTAAAAGACAATATAAACCTTCTACCAACGTCGGCGGTTGTTAATATTCCGTTTGTTCCCGCTTTTATTGGTCCGTGTTTAGCACAAACGGTTGTAACGTTATTATAAAATTCCTCGGTATACTGAGTATTAGGTTGCATTTCTACAATTTTTAATGCGCTTTGTCCATCTGGCGTGGTACTTGCTTCGTGTAAAATTTTACCTGCAATTTGCACACCGCCATAATTTCCGTTGTCAAAACCTATATTCATACCTTGCACGCTTTGAGCAGTTTTACTTTGCTTTAATAAAAACGCAAGAGTTGTTCCTTTTGCATAGTTTTTGCAGTATTCGGTAAGGTCAAATTGCACGTTACCCGACTTATAGACCACTTTTTCTTGCAATAAAGTACCTACCGTACTATTATCTGGGCTAGCAGAATTAAAGTTAGATACACTATAAAGACATAGCCTATTATTAGCGTTTTCTTTTACGTACGCACGCAAAATATACTCTTGACTATCACCAACGGTAAACCAAGCGTAAGTACCTTTATTTGTCGTTATAAACTGATTTTGAGTAAGGCTTGCGTATTTTGTTTTAAAATAAAATTTATGCTCTTGCTCCACTCTTACTTTGTTAGTTCCGTAAAAACTCTTATCTATCGTAACGGTATAATATTGGTTATTGTCGTATAGTTTTGGCGAAAAAGTCCACCAAGTACCGCCGTAGCAACTAGTCCACTCGCCTTGTGCTTTTTCTCCATTAGCGTTTACTGGGGTTAGTTTTTCTATTTGATATCTAGAAACACCGCCCGAAAACATAAAAAACAATTCTTGATTTAAAGCCGTGTTGCTTGCACCGTTTTTAAGGTCGGTGTAAAGTAGTTTTACAGGCTCTTTCTTTAAATAGAAATTTGCAAAATCGTACAAAGCAGGATAAGTATCTATTCCGTATTTTATATCGTTGCTAGATGCCAAAGTATGCCCCTTATCTATTTCGAACCACAAACAAGGTATATCGTAAATTCGGCACATGTTGACAAATCCGTTAGAAGAAGTATAACAAGAAGGATCCCCTAAATTACAAGAAACGTAAGTAGGTGCGTGCCCGTAAGTCATATTTTCTTCTAGTCCACCGCAACTAGCGTAAATAAAGTCTGCACCACTATCTATGGTTTGTCCGTTATAAGTTAGCCAAGGTTGAACTGCTCCACCGTCTATAACGCCAACGGTTTGCGTATCGCCGTTTTCGTATCTCGTTTCGCCGTGGTGTCCTTTTAAAATTCTTTCCGGTGCTAAAACCTCTGGATGATCTTCTCCTAAATAAGTCATCCAGCCACCTTTTGAGTTTCCAAACACACCTATTGCATTTGTATCAAAATTAAATTCTTGTTTAGAAAAAGATAGATACCTAATGTATCTCATTGCGGCTGTACCTATTTTTTTATCGCTGAAAAAATGTACCGCATAAGAAAGCGCATCTCCTGATATTGTATGTTGAAAAAATCCGTAATGATCGTCTCTTGCCATAGGCGTATAACCAAAATCGAACATAACGGACGCGTATCCGTTAAAAGCAAAGCCCGTAACTTGCGGTCTATCTAAAGTTGCTGCACCCTTTGCCAAGTGTTCCGCCGAACTATTAAGCGCCATAACGGGAACTGCTTTTTTAGGATTTGTAGGGTAAATTAAGTGCATATATAAATTTAAGTCTAAAGGCGAGCCGTCTTTTTTTACGCTGTCGGTTATAGTTTGCGCTTTAGTAAACTTTATTTTTATATATTGTCCGTTTTCGTTAGTCGTTCCATCTGCATTACACCAAACGGGAACGTTTCCGTCAAAGTCGTTTTGTACGGATTTTTTACTTCCGTTATCGTAAACCCATTTTATTATCGTTTCGCCTTTTTCTTTTCTAAAATCGGTATTCCAAACCTCTACTATTTTGTCAAAAGTTCCGTCTGCTCCGTGTTTATCAAATTCGAAATATACGTGATTTAAAGAAACGTCGTATCCCGCAGGAACAATAAAGGTTTCGTAATAAGTTCCACCGCTGGTAAAATTATTTAATCCGCCAAAAAACTCACCGTTAATTAGCCTATTTCTAATTGCTTGAGCAGACCACTCTAAAGCAGGAGGAACGGCTTTACTGTTAAATTTATAGTTTAATACCGCAACCACGTATCCCCTAAACAACATAGAAGATATTATGTCAACGTCGCTTTTTGTACCAGTACGCACGGTTAAGGTTTTTACAACGTATAAAACAATAGGCGTTCCGTTTGGTCCTTTTGTAACGGCGTTTTTGCCCATATAGTACACCGACAACTCTACGGGTATACCAATATGTCCGTCGCTAGCAATAGTTTGCACACCGCCTAGCCTATACCCACTAAAAGAACTTTCTATACTAGGCATAGCGTCGGTAGTGTTTACTTGCTCTCTAACGTAATCTACCACCCCTTCTTCGTCTGGGATTTTTTGTGCGGTAGATTTTTCTACGCTTTGTAAAACTTGTGCGGTATTATTTTGCTTTTCTAATTGCAAATTTGCGTTAGTAACGCTTTCCACTTTGTTTTGTCCGCCACTATTGGCCCTTACCGTTTGCGGACTATAAGTGGTTGACGTAAAAGTTATTGCACTAAGCAAAAGTGCCAATATTGCGTTTTTAATTTTTAAACTTTTCATACCTTGCCCTTTTATAAAACTAAAATTTGTTTTAACTTTTTCAACTTAACGATTTTTAATTTTTTTATTAAAACGTATAACCACAGCAATAAATAATAAACTTAAACACGGTAAAGCAAAACCGATATTTCCGCCACAGCCACCCTTTTTATTAGGTGCTACGCTTTGAGAAGTATTTATTTTGCTAGAACTAATATTTTGACTACTATAACTAGTTTGGCTACTACTAGAACTTTCAGTTTTGCTAGAAGAACTACTTGCCCCCAAACTATTGCTACTTAATAAACTACTAGAAACCGTTTCTTGTTTGGTAGAACCGCTATTTTTACTTTCGCTAAAAGAACTAGACTCTTTCTCGCTAAAACTAGCACTACTTAAATTAGAGCTACTAGAAGAAGTAATTTGACTAGAAGAACTAGAACTGCTAGAAGATTGCTCGTTGCCCCAATCGGAAAAATCTACTTCAAATTGGTTTTCTACCCCAAGCATCATATTGTTTAGCGGATCGTAATAGTTAAATTTTAAAGTTTTAGTTTTTTCGTTTACTTTTACCACTAAAATAACCGGCTCGCCCCAACCGGAATCCCCGTCGTAGTCGGCATAAACTTTAGTTCCTTGTCCGTCGCATAAAAAACTAAATATTTTATTTCCGTTTACACCGGTATCTAGCCTAGTTTCTACACTATCCGTACCTATATGTCCGCTAGCAGCCATAAACGTGTTTTTATGTTGAGATAAAAACTCGGCGTAAATTTGACGTCCGTTATTAAAGTTTAAACTAGTATTAGAAACCCAAGGGTAAAACTCTGGATCGTAAATAGTATCGGTTCCTGCAAATTCTCCGTTGTGATAAATAAGGGAGTGCGTATTAAATAGTACCCTATGATTTTTATACTTTTCTTGAGAGATAACGTTACTTGCCCAAGACAATACTTCGTCAGAAGGACCAAACTCTACCGCCACCAATAAATAATTTGCCTCTAGTCCGCTTTTAGTTGTAACGCTATACTCGTAAATTACGTTTAACATAGAGTTGTTATCGTATCTAGAAATAATTGTCTTTTTTTCGTTTTCGGTTAAGGTTTCATAGCCGAAATGCTCGTTAAAAATATTTGCCTTTCTGCCATTTTCCGCACTAAGTCCGTTATCGTCGTAATCGTGGTTGCCAACCACTGCCGACCAATATATCCCCGCGTTTGTTAGTTTATCGTAGTTTTCTTGCATTTTATCCCATTGCAAATCTACGTTAATACCCGGCATACTAGTATCCCCTGCAAGTGGTTTTCCGTCGGTTATATCACCTAAACCCATAACGAATTGCAAGTTCATACTCTCTTTATTATCCACCATCCAATTAAATATGCCATCTATATAGTGTGGCGAAGACCTAACTACTATTTGAGTATCTGGCAAATATACCAAAGTGTACTCGTCTTTATCGGCTTTAAACCAATCGGTTTCGGGCAAAATATAATGTGCCATGGTGCATACTTTTGCATTGTTTTGGTTGCCAGAATAATCCACAACAGGATCTAAATAATTTTCGTAATATACTAGTTTGCTTTGTTTATCACTAAGCACCCAATTTACCATTAACCCCGTTTCCGAATTAGAAAACTTTATGGTTTTATCTATCGTAGTTTTATCCGTAATAGAGTTTTCATATGATAGTTGGTTGTCCGTTAGCGCAACCGAATAAACTGCCAAATCGTAAATTTCTCCGTTAAATCTCATTTGCTTCCAATCGGCATCTACGTTTAAATCTCTACCTATTGCAACGTTTAGGGTTGGTACGTTTTCCCAAGCAAACCAACTAGGCGTTGAGCCAATAGATTTTGTACAAACTAAAACTCCGTTTAAAAATAATTTAAAGGCAAAATTATCGGTGTCTTTTACAACGGCAATATGCGTTTTATTTCCCGTGTTTATTTTTAAAGATGCGTTATCGTTAAAAATAACGCTAGTCGCTTCCGTTCCGTTATTCATTTTAGGATCCCACCTAAGTTTAACGTATCCGTCCCAAGTCATTTCTAAATTAACAACGTTATATCCGTTTGCATGACAATAGGTACTTAAAATAGAACCTGCTTCGCTAGCGGTGGTTTTTACGGTTGCCGTTATGGTTAAAGGAGTTTTTTCTAACTTTTTATAACTCCTATAATACGCCCTAACGTTTTGCGATAAATCTTCGGATAAAATAGGATTAGTATCGTAAGTAGTTATTACTCTTTTATAGTTGTAAAAAGCGGTTTTTACTTGCTCTGCACTAACTACTTGACTAGATAAGCCAACGTAGTTTAAAGATCCCATTAAATTAGATTTTCCACCCCAACCATCATATCTAGCATCTCTGCCAATCCAATGGTTTGCACTTGGCGTTGCAATTTCCGCCCCTATTCCGTCTTTTGTGTCGGTTAGGTTGCCGTTTACGTAAAAATAAATTTTATTTGCGGTAGCGTCTCTAACAAAGACCATATGCACCCAAGAATAAGTTGGCAAAGCATAGTTTACTTGCCAAGAAAACTCCCCCTTATTCCACCATAAAATAGGGTTGCGGTCTTTAGATATCATTAACGCAAATTGCCCTTCTCCGCTTTCTTCCCAAAGCGCTCCTATAACTACACCACACTCTCCGTAGTCTAGTCCGTTAGTTGCACCCGTTATCCAAACGACTGCTTCTAAAGTTTTAGGGGACTGCTCAAACCCCTTTTCTAGTCTATATCCGTTTGCATTAGACATATCTATGCCTTTATAATAGTCTTTTGCAATTTGACTAGTTGCATTAACCTTTTTAAAGTTTACGCTAAAAACCCCTAAAAACGCCAAAATTATAAAAACGACGCTTAAAGAAAATACTGCTATCAACTTTTTTGCCTTCATACAATACTCCTA
>JAGAUH010000153.1 GCA_017620875.1 Clostridia bacterium | reverse complement strand
CTGTTAAAGTTCGAGACTTTCACAACCAAAAAGGTTAGTTCAATCCTCTCACTTTAACGAGCCTAGTATAACTTGTTTCTAGTCAGTTTAATAATAACATTGCTTAAATTAAAACGGCATTAGGTAAAATCCTAATGCCTTTTTTTAGGTGTTTTTCTGCGTTTACTGAAAAAACCAGACTATAATAACCAACAGGGTTATTATTCTTTTTGTCACTCTGAGGCAATAGCCGTGAGAGTCTATTAAATATTGTTTGGTATAAATATTCTTTCGTTTACTACTATAAACTTAGAATAACATACAAGTAATTTATATTAAAGTATAATAAAGATTCTCACGCTCGTTGTACTCGCTCAGAATGAAGTATAAAAATTGCGACTATTGTATAATAAGATTTTCACGCGTATTAAAATTTTCTCAAAATGGCAGTTTTGCTAGTGATAAGTCTATATTTGAGTCTGCTTTATAGGGTGGTAAAAATAGGTAAAATTTGTCAAAAGTCTGCCTATATGTCGATTAACGACACTTTTTATTTGTTTTGTTCTTTATATATTTATATATAAATACCGTTTTTTGTGTTAAAATTTAGTTATTTTTTAATAACTTGTTTGCGTTTGCAAGATAGTGCTATACACTATATATGCAAGGGTGTGTGCTTTAACAGAAGGACTAATATTAGTGTATAACGGGGCTATCTTAAAAGGTCTCTCAATCCTAATTTTTTTTGTCGCAAGGTATTGACTTTTACTAAAAAATATCATATAACTATATATGCAAGGTGATGCTTGCTTTGACTGAAGCACGAAAATTCGTGTATAACGGGGGCTATCTTAAATGGTAGCCCAATTTTATTTTTTTTGTCGCAAGATATTGACTTTTACTAAAAAATAGCATATACTATATATGCAAGGGAAACCTTGAGAATGTGAGTTGCTACTCGATATGCAACTAAAAGAAGGTCGAGATACAGATGTGAGTTGCTTCTCGATATGCAACTAAAAAAAGGTCGAGCGCAAATAATAAAGTGTCCCACCACTTTGAGTGTGGGTGAAGGCAAAGGACGGATATTTTCGTCCTTTTTATTTTTGTCTTTAATACACGCTTGCGTTTTTTTGCTTTTAAAAGGTTTGTTTTATTAGGCGTTATTGTGTTAAAGCAGTTAAAAACTTTTATAATTTAAAGTTTACGTAAAAATACCCACGGAACTAGCCGTGGGTATAAGTTTTTATAATTTAAAAATAAAGCGAAGAATTATTCGTATAGTTTTTCTATTGGTACGTTAAGCGCTTTTGCAATATAATATACTTCTTTATCGTTAGCCATACGAATTTGCCCTTCTAGTTTAGAGTAACTAGTAGGGTTAATATCTAATCCACTAAGTTGTAAAGTTGCAATAAAGTCTTTTTGGCTAATGCCCAATTTTTTTCTTAGGGCAACAACGTTTTTTCCTATTAAATTGCTTTCGCCGTATTTTTTTGACCTGGTTTTCATAAATGGTTTAAGTCCCTTTGGAATTAATTTTTTGATATCCCTGTTGTAAAAAAATATATAAGAAAGTCCCTTTTTGCATATTTTAACAAATATAAAAGTATAAATAATTCCGAAATCGCAAAAATTTAAAAAAAATCTAAAAAAATTAAAATATTTTTGTTTTTTTGTCTAATTTTAGCAAGATTTTAGTTTGCTTACGCTTTTTTTGCTATATTTATGCTTTTATTTTACCCTAAAAAGAAAAACATATCCATAAAAAACCCAAAAAAATTTTTAAATCGCTAAAAAAAGTAATAAAAAATATCTATTTTATTAAAAATAAAATAAATAATATATTGTAATTTTATTTAAGTTGTGTTAAAATATAAAAGTAATGGTGTAATTTAATAAATTTTAGCACCGCAAATAAAGGGGATTAGTTATGACTAGCAAACGCTTTTCATTTAAAAACTTAATATTTGTGTTTACGTTACTTCTAATTGCGTTAGTGGTAGGGGTAGCAGGTGGCAGTGGCATTGTTAGGGCGGATAGTAAATCCGATGCTAAAAGTGCCGTTTCGGATAAGTATAACACTATCCTAAGCATTGGCAATTTAGAAGACTACAACGCGCAATCCGTTTTAGATAAAATAAAGGCTAGTGCAGACTACTTGCTAGATAACTGTCAAGATGCTCAAGTAGAAAGTCTTAAAAACGAGAAATTAGAAGAACTAGATATCGTACACGACTTTATTTTGATTGGTGAGGCTTTAAGAGATTATACTGATAACTTAATGATAACCAACACCTATACCGATTGGGATAAAGATTTAATATACGGTTATTTAGATGCGTTTATCGGTTTACTAGATATAGACAAACTATTTAACGCAAACAATCTAAATCGTAACTATTTAGAAAACACTATCGGCAACGAGACTAAGGGCGAATATAAATTTGCAAAAGATAAAATAGACGGTATT
Source organism: Clostridia bacterium (assembly GCA_017620875.1). Classification (GTDB taxonomy): domain Bacteria; phylum Bacillota; class Clostridia; order Christensenellales; family Borkfalkiaceae; genus UBA4675. The sequence continues at coordinate 3,386 of JAGAUH010000153.1, read as the reverse complement.
AAATCTGACGTACAACAAGGGGTTGATATTCCTGCGTTAAAGGCAAAGGCAAAATCTTTAATGGACGACGCTTTAAGCGGGTATATATCTTCCGGATATTATAACGACGTTGCTACAAGACAATCTCAATACGACGCGGCTTTGGTAGAATTAGCCGCTGCAACGCTAGAAGGTGAAATAAACGATATAAGAAGTGATTTTATTACTTCACTTCATAATAGTAGAACCATTACGGAAAGAGTTTACGATACCTATATTTATTATTCCACTTACCCAGAGGGATACACGCCTGACGATATACAAGAAACCGATTTAGAAAACGCTATAAAAGTATATCAAAAAATAAAACAAGACGGAACTTCTTCTTACGTGGATTCTAGCAAGTTTGCTTACGTTTGCCAAGCGGGAACTAAAGTGTTTGACGTTTACCGCACGAGAAAACTAAACGAAATAAAAAATAGTTTTGATAGAGCGCATTATAGCGAACCAAACCTAGTTAAAATTTTAAGAATTATTTATGACGCTCAAACCAAACTAGATTTAGCAAAATTAGACACCAACAGTGTGAGTCCTACGCTAGCAGAACAAGTAAAATCTATAATAGATTTTGCAAAACAAGAAATTGCTAACGTTCCTAAAAACGTTAACACCGTAACTACGGTTTTAGAGTCCGAAGAAGTTTTAAGAAAAAGTAAATATAAGGTAACTATTACTTCTTCTAATCCGTATGCCTTTTCGCCAGACGCATTTGTTGTTGCAAACGATTACGATTTTTATGCAATAAAGGTAAACGTAAATAGGTTACTAAGAAGAATAGACGTTGGAAAAGATGCAAATGGTAAAGCGCAAAACTTAACCGTAAAATTTTATATAAATATTACCATTTACGATAAAGTAGTTATAGAAGGTCCTAACCTAGACTTAGATAATTTTGACAACTTTGATTTTACTGGTTTTGCAGAGCAAACCGTAAAAGACGCTTCTAGAAAATATAGAGCGCCACAAGATAAAGATGGCAATTATACCGAAACTTATACCGTTTCTATAGTAATGGACGATAGTTTCGAAAAGGCAATAGGAAACGACGTTAAAGTAGTTTATTATTACAACGGTCAAATGGAAGGATATTCTAAAGACCAAGACGGAAATTATACGCTAGATCAATCTAGTCGTAACGTAAGGATAGAACAAAATTCACAAGGAGAAAAAGTGCTAATGTTTGAAACAAATCATTTTAGTCCGTATGCAATATGTGGAAACACAACGATAGGTGCATTATTTGGTGGACCAATTTATACAAATCCGTTTTTCTACATTGCAGTAATTTTGCTTGCTATTATCTTTATAATTGTGCTAGTTATAGTTCGTAAACACTGCAAATATAAACTAATATTTGTAAACAACGGCGGAACGAGAGTTAAAACTCGCAAGTTTAAAAATAACGAACTTATCGAAATGCCTTTAGAAAATCCTACAAAACACGGCTTTGTGTTTGGTGGTTGGTTTGCCGATAAAGAGTGCAAAAACAGATTTTCTAAAACCGTTATGACAAGACATAAAGTAAAGGCTTATGCAAAATGGAATCCTATCGACTTAACTAATATAGAAGATTATTATAAAGAATTACGCGCTTACTTAGACGATTTCGAAAGAGTTGGACCTAGCGTTGGTTTTGTAGAAGAAGACAAAATTGCAAGAATTATTATCTCTAACGATAAAGTATTATTGTTCCTTGCAGGCGACACGGAAACTTATAAGAGTATGGGCTACAACGTTATCGTAGACGAACATCCAGACAACCAAGGTATCCACAATAAGTTTATAATTCAAACCGAAGAAGACTTAGATAAGGCTTTAGAGTGCATAGATATGGTTATGGACGATAAGGGCTTAATGGAAAAAGAAGCAGACTTAGTAATAAAAGATATCACTCCGGAAGAAAGAGAAAACGGATATCTATTATCTATTAAAAACGATAAAGTTGCAGACGACCTTAAAGATTATTTCGAGTTGCTACGTGTACAATCTAAATCTTTCGTACTTATGGGAGATGGCGGTACGCCAAGAGATCTAGATGGTAAATTTATCGTTAAGGCTAAAAAATATGCCGACACTATTAAACTTTACTTACCATACGAGTCAGAAGGAGCCGAAAAAGTATCCGAAGTTCTTTATAAAGACGTTCCTTATATGTATCAAATTACAGATGCGGAAACTTGCGCTAACGCGTTAAAGATTATACAAGAAAGTATGCTTTCTATCGGTATGACAAAATACCCACGTAACGCTAGTTTAATGAAAGGCGCTGGAGACGAAGATACTGCGTTTGGATATAAAATTAAGTTTAATTAAACAATCTATTTGCTTTGCAATACTGTGTTACTGCCAAGTTTCAAAACTTTGGCAACCAACAAGGTTAGCCAAATCTTTTCGTTTTAGCGAGCCTAGTGCGTCAAAGTACGACAATATTTACACAACCACCAAACCTTTGGTGGTTGTTTTTGTTTTTGTCGACTTTTCCTTTTCCCAAAAAACTTTTGCTTGCAAAACTTTTTCGGGAGCCCTAGATAGTTGTAAAAATCACTTTAAAAAAACAAAAAGGGTGTTAGCGAAAAAAAACTAATGCTCTTTATTTTTACGAGCCTTGCATAACTTGTATCTATTAGATTTAATACTGTCATTATTTAAATTAAATAAAGCACTTACTTTTTATGGTAGGTGCTTTTGTTTTACTTTGCAAATAATTTATAAAAAAATACTTTAAACGTTTTTTGTCACTCTGAGGCGGTAGCCGTGAGAGTCTTTTGTGTTTTTGCATAGGGTAATTTTAAACAGATTCTCACACTCGCATACTGTTCGTTCAGAATGACAAGAAGAAAGAAACAATACTATATATTATTAAGATTTTTACGCAAATTAAAATTTGCTCAAAATGACAATATGGTTAGGGTAATAGCGTTTTTATTTATAAAGATTCTCATACTCGTTTCACTCGCTCAGGATGACGTGTAAAAGTTACGACTATTATATAATAAGTTTGTTACGCTCAGTTTTCTTGCCTAAAATGATAAGTATAAAAGATAAAAATTTATTTATATCCCTATTAATAATAAAAAAGCGACACTATGAAGTTTAGTGTCGCTTTGCTTTATTCTATTCCGTCGGTTAAATCTTCAAAGGAAGTGTTTAGTACTTTTATAATTTTAATAATATTGTATAAAGAAGGTTCTACCTTATTGCATTCCCACTCGCTAACACGTTGTTGTGTAGTGTTAAGTTTTATTGCAAATTCTTTTTGACTTATTTTATTTATAGTCCTTATTGTTTTAAGGTTTTCTCCAAAACTACTCATACAATTATATTACACTAAATTTAATGTAATTATT
>JAGAUH010000152.1 GCA_017620875.1 Clostridia bacterium | reverse complement strand
GAATAAAAGAGCGATACGAAGTTTTCCACGGCGTAAAAATACAAGACGGCGCGATTATTTTTGCGGCAACGCTATACGATAGGTACATTACTGATAGGTTTTTACAAGATAAGGCAATAGACTTGGTAGACGAGGCGTGCGCGCTTATTAAGACGGAATGCAAAGTATGCCTAGCGAAATGGACAGGCTATCTCGTAAAATATTGCAATTACAAATAGAAGAACAAGCGCTTAAAAAAGAAGACGATAAACTATCTCAAGCGCATTTAGAAGAAATTAAAAAAGAACTTGCAACTTTACAAGAAGAGTATAACGCTAAAAAGGCAAATTACGAGCAAGAAAAATCTAGCATTAAAAAAGTGCAAGAGTTAAGAAAAAAGATAGAGGAAACTTCTGCCGAAATAGAAAAGGCAAAACTAAGTTACGACCTATCTAAACTAGGCGAGTTAGAGTATGGTGTAAAGCCAAAACTTATAAAAGAATTAGAGCAAGCCGAAAAAATTGTAAACGACAAAAAGGGCTTGCTACACGATAAGGTTACCGAAGACGAAATTGCCGAAATAGTTGCTAGGTGGACGGGTATCCCCGTTAATAAACTACTAGAAAGTGAGAGAAATAAACTTATCAATCTAGAAGAGGTTTTACACGAAAGAGTTATCGGTCAAGAGCAAGCAGTTAAATCCGTAAGCGAAGCAATTATTAGGTCTAGGGCAGGTATTTCCGATAAAAATAGGCCTATAGGTTCGTTTTTGTTCCTTGGACCTACGGGCGTTGGTAAAACGGAACTTGCCAAAACGCTTGCTAAAAAACTATTTGATAGCGAAAAAAATATGGTCAGAATAGATATGAGTGAGTATATGGAAAAGTTTAGCGTGTCTAGGCTAGTTGGCGCTCCTCCAGGATATGTTGGCTACGACGAAGGTGGACAACTAACCGAAGCCGTAAGAAGAAAGCCTTATTCCGTAGTGCTATTTGACGAAATAGAAAAGGCTCACCCAGACGTGTTTAATATTTTACTTCAGGTTTTAGACGACGGTAGGATAACCGATTCTACGGGAAAAACGGTAGACTTTAAAAATACTATAATTATACTAACTAGCAACCTTGGTTCTAACTTTATTTTAGACGGAATTGTAAACGGCGAAATCACTAAAGAAGCGTTAGATAAAGTAAACGCCGTGTTAAAGTCAAGTTTTAGACCGGAGTTTTTAAACAGGCTAGACGATATCGTAACTTTTAAACCGCTAGGGCTAAAAGAAACGAGAAAGATAGTAGACTTGATGCTAAAAGAATTAGAGCAAGTTTTATTAGAAAAAAGGTTGTATCTATCCGTTACAGATAGCGCTAAAGATTTTATTATAGAAAACGGATACGACGCGGTTTATGGTGCTAGACCACTAAAAAGGTTTATTTCTCACACGGCGCAAACTTTAATTGCAAAATATATTATTTCTAACGACGTTGCAGAAAATACTAAACTGATTTTAGACGTAGAAAACCAAAACTTGGTTGTAAAACAATAAAAGGGGTTGTTTTATTTTAAGGGTTGGTGTATAATAGTACCATAGGTGAAAAAATGGCAAAAGAGAAATTAGACTTATCAAGACAAAACAAAAGAAAATGGTATTTTAGATTGCTTAAAAAAATGATGAAAGGTAGATATAAAATGCCAAAATTTATCTACTTGGGGGAAGAAATTACTAATAGTTCTATAATACTATCCAACCACGTTGGTACAGAAGCCCCTATGAGTTTAGAATTATATTTAAACGCGCCTATTCGTATGTGGGGCGCTCACGAAATGAACTCTGGTTTAATAAAACTATATAAATATCAAACGAGAGTTTACTATCACCAACGCAAACATTGGAACTTGCACTTGGCAAGGCTATTTTGCTTAATTGCCAGCCCTTTAACAAATTTATTTTATAGCGGACTAGATTTAATATCTACTTATAGAGACGCTAGGGTAATAAAAACTATTAGAGAAAGTACTAGGGCGTTAGAGCAAGGGCAAAATATAGTAATCTTTCCAGAAGACGCTACAAAGGGTTATATGGACGAGTTAGAGGCGTTTTATAGTGGATTTGTAATGCTTGCCGAAACAATGCTAAAAAGGGGTAAAGATTTAGATATTTTCGTTACTTATTTTAGGCAAAAAGATATGGTTTACATAATAGATAAGCCCGTAAAATATTCTACTATAAAGCAAGGTAGAGATCGTAAAGAAATTGCAAAACTTTTATGCGACAGGTGTAACGAACTTGGCAAAATGGAGTTTGAAAAATCCGACGTTCCTTTATTAGAAAACAAACAAGATATAGCCTAAAGTGGTGCTATAAGTCGCTAAAATAACCGTTGTAAACTAAATGCTCTCAATTTAAAAAAATTGAGAGCGTTTTTTGTGTTTTAAATTTTAATGTTTGTTGTGATATAATTTATTCTTTCTCTTGATTAGTTTTTTTTAATATGTTATACTTAAGCGTATAAGGAGTGTTTTATGAAAACTTTTTTAAATTTAAATCAAACAAAAAAGAGACTGCTTTTTTGTTTTGGAGTTACTTTTGTTATAGGGCTAATTGGTTATGCCTTTGCATTTTTTAATCCCTCTACGTCGGTTGATTCCGCATCCTTAAACATGGCTTGGGAAAGAGAACATCAATACGTTATAGGAAGAATTTTTCAACCTATTTATCGTAACGTAACGTCTATTTTTCATTCGCCTTTTTTAAGTGGTATATTTTGGCTAGTTTTTTTATCTTTAGCAATTTTTTATCTTGCAGAAATCTTTTCTTTAAGAAAATTGTTTATTGTGTTTACGTCGGCAATTTTAACTTTGTCTGCTTGTTTTATTAAAACTACAAAAAATTATCCACAATGGAACGAAATTTATTCGTTATGCTTATTGCTAGCCGTGTTATCTGTGTATTTGTTAAAAAAATATAAATACGGAATAATAGGTTTTGGATTGCTTAACGTATTGGTTTTAGGATTGTATCAAAGTTACGTTTGCGTTAGTATAGGTTTAGTTGCAGTGCTTGCAGTGTTTGATTTAATTAAAGGTGAAACCATAAAAAAGGTAATAATAAACACTTTAATAGCCGCGGTGGTAATAGTTGCTTCTTTTATCGTGTATTTCGCATTATACAAAATTATATTAAAGGTTTTAAATTTAAGTGCAAACGACGCGTATAATAGCACCGGCGGAATGTTTAGTATTTCTATTACTAGACTACCCGTTTTGTTTGTAAAATCTTACGTTTTATTTTTTAGAAATCTCGTATTATTTAGCGATTATCAAGAAGTGGGATTATTTAATGGCTTTATTGCCCCACAAGAAATTTTTGCAGTATTATTAGCAATTTTTAGTATTGGATTAAGTATATACTATTTTATAAAATTGATAAAAATAAAAAATCTTTCCGTTGGGGTAGTAATTGTTAGCGTTTGTATAACGTTGCTAATCCCGTTTGCGTTTGCGTGCATTTGCGTTGCCTCTAATGGAAATGGCTTAATGAATATGTATTTACAAAATTTGTTGGTGTATTTGTTGCCAATGTTTTTGTATACGGAATACAGTGCCACTACCGAAAAAACCGTTAAATATTCTTTAAAACAAATATTAATAGTTTTTGCAAGTTTATTTGTTGTAGAACTTTGTTTTGTTGGTGTATGGTTGTTTAAATTTAAAGATAACCAAACGATAAAAAGTTTTGTTTGCCAATTTTTAATTGCATTTATAATTCCTATTTATATGCTAATAACAAGTAGAAAACAAGAAGATAAAACTTACGCTGGTAAAAGTTTTATAAAATTATTAGTTGTGTTTTTATCTTGCGGGTTAATATTTAATAGCGTTGTATTTGCAAACCAAACTCATATAAAAGTTTATCAAGATAGCCAAAGAAGATTGGTTAATATGACGCTAGTAGTAGAAAAAATAGAAAATTGCGACGATTACGAACAAGGTATGGAAGTTGTAATTTATGGTGATGTTGGTGTTGTTGGTGGTAGTTGGAACGGAAGTGTAAAAAATTATTTATCTGCATGGTTAAATAAAAGTTATAACTTAGTCGAATATAATAAAGATAATCTTGTATTAACGGAAGATGAAATAAATAACGAAATAAAAGGTGATAAAATGGCGTGTTTCCCTAATAAAGATTGTGTTAAAAAGATAGGGGATAAGTTAGTATTAAAATTAAGTGAGTAAAATAAAAATAGTCCAACTAAAGTAAGGTTGGGCTATTTTTTCTCTTTAAAAACACTTTATCGTTATAAAAATCTTAATTTGCATAAAAGGGTTTATTGGATTTTAAAAACCGCCACTTGTAGTGGCGGTTTGATTTTTAGTTTGGTTATTGTTTGTTTTTTTGTAGTTTTTAAATGATAATTAGAAAACGTGTTTTATTAATCTCTTTTTCTTATGCTAGCAAGTAATATTAAAAATCTAAATAGGTATAGTAGCGATACTACTAGGCTTGCTACGTAAGTTAGGGCGGCGGTGTATAAAACGTATCTCATTTGTCTTTTTTCGGTTTCGGTAATAAAGCCACCGTCTATTAGCATTTTTAGCGCCCTAGAACTTGCGTTTATTTCTACGGGCAAAGTAACTAAAGCAAATATCGTAGATAAAGAATATAAAATTATGCCAATAGCAATTAGTATTTGACCTATAGTTTCTACGCTAGTTAAAGAAGCATATTCTAAAAACACGCCTATTAAGGCAAGTGGAAAAGCAAGGTAAGAGCCGATATTTACAAACGGAACTAAACTAGAGCGTAGTTTTAATAAAAAATATCCGTCGTTATCTTGTACTGCGTGTCCCGCTTCGTGTGCGGCAACCGCAACCGACGCTACCGAATTGCTATAATAAGTTGTGTTAGATAACGCAAGAACTTTAGTTTTGGGGTTGTAGTGGTCGGTTAAATGTCCGTCTACCGAAGTAACGGAAGTAGGGCAACCGTTGTTTAGCAATAGTTTATAGGCAACGTTACTAGCGCTTTCTCCCCGTATGGTAGTTATTTTATTGTATTTTTTAAAAGTGGATTTTACCCTTAAACTTGCGTAAATAGAAAACAGTATCCCGGGTAAAATTATTATTGCAGAAGCGTAATATAAAAAATACCAAAACATAAATTACTCCTTGTTAAAATTAAGTTTGTGTAAATTTAGGTTAAAAATGCGAAGTTACAAAATTTAACTTCGCATAAAAATTAGATGTTTATAGTTTCGTCTATAATGTAGTCTGGTCTGTTTTTAACTTCGGTATAGGTTTTTTCTATATAAAGGTTGCTAATTCCGTTAAATATAAAACCAAGTCCGCCGACCATAGTAATGGTTGGGAATAGCCAAGCCGCTATCGGAAGATTAATACTACAACAAGCAAGTACTATAAAGGTTATAAAACATAAAACCGATGCTATAGTTGTAAATATACCTGCTTTCATAGAAAGCGTTAGTGGGAAGTTGCTGTTAGATAGTATTCCTGCTTTTGCAAGCTTAATCATTTTTTTCATGGTGTAGTGGGTTTCGCCCGCGCTACGTTCTTTTCTGTCAAAGTCTACAAATGCTTGTTTAAAGCCAACCCAAGCGGCAAGCCCTCTAAGATACTTGTCGTGTTCTGGTAGGGCGCAAATAGCATCTACCACCTTTCTGTCGTATAACTTAAAGTCGCCGGTATTTCTTGGTATTTCTCTCTCGTTTATCTTTGCTAAAAACTTATAGTACATATAAGCCGTTACTTTTTTAAAT
>JAGAUH010000151.1 GCA_017620875.1 Clostridia bacterium | reverse complement strand
AGCAGTCGCAACGTCTTTGCTACCTAAACCAGCAATAAAACCAAATATTAAAAAGTTAATAAACGTTGAAAAAAGAGGTTGTATTATAGCCCAAAGTGGACCTAAAATAGTCTGTTTGTACTTAGTTACAAAATCTCTTTTTACAAACAAGAAAATTAAGTCCCTATAAGAAAAAGTTTCTTTTAGTTTTAAATCTAAAAACTTGTGTTTAGAATCCACTACCGTTTTAAATTTTTGCATAAACACTCCTTAAAGTAGATAGTAATATATTATATTTTATTAAAATAATACTATTATATTTTATCATTTGTAAAGTATAAAGTCAATATAATAGTAAAATTTGACTATTTAAAAGAAAAAAACCGCCTATTTCTAGACGATTTTTTCTAATTTAGAATATATATTTTCTTCCGAAAGTATTTTTAATACTTTTACCGAAGAAAAAGTTTTTATAATTTCACCATTTTCCCCTATAACTTTTACCGAATATAAACTATCCGCTTTTACCTTTTTTAATAAGTCTTTAACGGTAGAATTTTTGCCAAACACGAGCACTTTTTCTTCTTGTCCGCGTTGCAACTTAGATTGTTTAAACTGACTATAAAACCTAACGTATTTATTATCTTTCCCTTTAGAAAACGCACCGAAAAGGATAAATAAAGCAAAAAACAAAATTGAAAAATTAGTTTGTTTTACTATAACGGAATAAACGAACAACCCGACTATTAAAATAGCAATAACTAACGAAACGATTTTACAAATAACTCTAGCCTTTTTTTCGTTAAATTTTGCAATACTCGCATACAATACCCTACCGCCGTCTAGCGGATATGCCGGCAATAAGTTTATTAGTGCTAGGCTTAAATTTGCGCTAACTATAATATCGGTATAAGCGTAAGTATCCGGAAAAATCCACCAAAGCGAAATAAAGCATATTGCTATAATAAAATTAAGTATAGGTCCAGCAAAGGCAACGGCTATTTCGTCGGAAAATTTTAACCCCGTTAAATCCCCGCTAATTACCGCCCCGTAAGGCATTAAAGTTACTTTAGCGAGCATATAGCCTAGTTTTTCGCTTATATAAGCGTGCCCAAGTTCGTGCAAAACAGCGCAAAAAGTATACGTTAAAAAAGAAAATACTTTGCCTGTAAAAGCAAAGTATAATCCAAAAATAAAAAATAGCGGATGTATAAAAAACTTGATTTTTACTCCCATACGATAGCACCGTCGTTAAAGGTATAATTAGTTATTAAATCTTCTCCGTTATACATTTTTACCGTTAAGTTTTTATTGCTATAACCAATAGGACAAGTTGTATAAACTGTGTTACCCTTTTCGAAATATGGATAATCTATTCCTTCTAATACCGTTTTAAATTTTTCCGTATGAGAAATGGTTATACAATAAGTTCCGTCTTCTACTTTAGTTACCGACTCTACCTGCCCGCCAACGGGAGCGTAAACGTTACCCTCTCCACTAGCAGTCATAACGCCGTCGGTTAAAGATACGGGCACTTCCGTCATAGGAAGGGTTGGGTTAAAATCCGTGTAATTTAAAGATACTTCTTGGTTTTTATTAAACATATTTTTAAAAAATACGTTTATTGCGCTATCTTCCCAAAATACGTTTGTTAATAAAATTGATATAACCAAAACGAATATTGTAATAACTTGAGCGCTAACCACGTCGAACCCGCGATTTTTTTGCTCTTGCTCTTTTGTGGTTTCTTGTTTTGGTTTTGACTTTTTAAATTTTAAAACTTTATCTTTAAAGAACCCTTTAAGCCTTAAAAACGGGTTAAATTTGACCTTTTTATTTTGGGTTAAATCTTTATTGATTTTGTTTATTACTTTGTTTTTTGCGTCCTTTTTTTTGCTTGGTTTGTTTTCTACGCAAATTTCGCAACTAGACACGGGGATTTCTGACATTTTAGCATAATCGATTGCTTCGCTCATAGCACACTCCTTAATTATTTTACTATTGGCTTTGCCACCATTGTTACGGCTTAGCCTTTACAAATAAAATATATGTTGTCATTTTGTTATTTATAACCATTGACCAAAAAAAATTTTTATGGTAGAATAAAACTATGGATAAAAATAAAAAATTAGAAGAAGAAAAAAAGAAAAAAGAACAAGAAAAAAAAGCAAAAGCAAAAAAGAGTAACGAAGATTTTAAAAGAAAATACTTTGATTATTACGACGATATAAAAATAAGCGACAGGCAGGATTGGTAAAATGATTAAACATATAGTTTGTTTTAAAATGCAAAAAGAAGAAACGATAGATAAAGCAATAGAAATTTTATCTAGTATGAAAGGTAACGTTCCGCAAATAGTAGAGATGGAAGTTGGCAAAGATTTTTTACACTCTGCCCGCTCTTACGATATTATTTTACAAGTAACGCTATCTAGCAAAGAAGAATTAGACGCGTACCAAAAAGACAAATATCATTGCGACGTAGTAAAAACTTATATGCACGCAAACGTTGCGTCTTCTATCGCGATAGATTACGAATTTTAAAAAAATAAAAACTGCGAAATTTTCGCAGTTTTTTTATTTACTTTACTCATATAAAAAACTAGCCGAAAACTAAACGTTTTCGGCTAAAATTTATTAAACTAATTTTTCTATATTTCCACGATATTTAGAACCAATAAACAGCAAGATTGATGCAATAAAGGTATAAATTGGTGGGTTATACATAACGTATTTAATTACGTCGAATAAAATTTCCGGTGGATTATTTAATAAAATGGTTAAAGCGTTAAGAACAGTTAATATCATAAAGCATAGTGCTTTAAATCCTTGATACCAAGTTGCCCTATATGGGTTTTTAAAGTTAAACGACGCTATAAAACCAATAATAAAGAACAATAAAGATAATCCTGCGCAAACGTAAGTTACAATTTTTTCTACCATTTCCGTAATATTTACGTTAGATAAGAAACTTAGTAATAACATATTAAATATCATATAAGCAATACTAATTATTGCAGACAACTTATACATTGTAGCCCCTAAAGACGCTCTCTTTTTAGTAAATAGCGAACAAATGCTAAGTAATAGCGCCACGCCGTAAAATACTAGCAAAAACGAAACTTTACTTTGTCCAACTACGACAAACGGTAATGCTTTGTTTACTTTAGTGTTTATACCAAAAACCTTGTCTACCCCGTCTACAAACTTTTGAGCAATATCTAACTTACCTAACGCAATAAATAAATATTGACCGTAAAAAGCAAACGCAATTAAAGACAATAGTAAAAAAATTACACCAAACACTCTATAACTTACTCTATAAAGCCTAGCATCATAATTAACTTCGAAAGCATCTTCTTTAGCCATTTTCTTTAAGAATCTTTTAGAAGGCTCTTTTTTAGTGCTTTTTCCGCAAACAGGACAATATTGAGAATTATATTCTAAAACTTCTCCACAGAATTTACACCTTTCCATGTTTACACTCCTAATATTAATACTATATTAAATATTATCACAAATATATTAGTTAGTCAATATTTTTAGTAAAAATACCTTTAAAATAAATTATTATAATATCTTTTACGTTAAATTTTAAAAAGCAACCCTAATATAGAGTTGCTTTTGTTAGTTTTTATTAATCTACCATAGTATCTAACTGTATACCAGAGCCAGTAACGGTGTAATACTTTAGGTCGCACCACCACTTGTTTCTATCTTCTTCTAAGGTAGTATCCTCTCCCCACCAACCTAGAGTTTCGGACTTTTCGCACGCGCCAAAAGAAAACCTTGCAACTAAACTCGTTATAGCACTACTATTTGCCTGTTTAGAATAAACCACGTATGGTATTGCCGCTTCCATCCTAATAACACCGTTCCCCACTTCTACAAAAGTAACGTGAGCAAATCCGTTGTACAAACTTTTACCATTTATACCAGAACGAGCAACTATATCACTACCACGAAAATCCACTTGTAAGTTACTAGATAAAATAGCACTAGCATCCAAGAAAACGTCGCCTTTTATAATCTCGTTTACTTTTGCTTCTGCCGCAATATACATAAAGGATTTGCCTAAAAACGCTTTAAACTTAAAGTATCTACCACTTCCGTCCGTTTCGTATTTTTCTATCGTTCTACTTCTTCCTTCTTGACTCCAAGCGGTGTCGTTAAAGTTACCATCTAAAACCACTTCGTTTATGCCACGCTCTTGAGCAATTTTATCGTAATTAGATAACTCCTCTGAATATTGAGATCCGTCTTCATCTTGTACCGATCCGTCAAAACTAAACACCACGTTCATAGTTTTTAAACTTACCGTACAATCGCCTGCCAACGCTGGGTTATAAGTTACAAAATATGCCGTTTCGTTAAATATAAAATAAATGCTAGCGCCTTTTTTCCAAATAGCATATCTTTTTCTTACGTTTAAAGTATTTTCGTATATTTTTAAAACCTTACTAGTAGTGTCGGCTAAAGAACCAACGTCCCACTCCCCGTTTAAAGAAGTCATCATTCCTATTTCTTGCCTTTCTGACCTATCCCAAAGGTTAGCATAAAAGAAGACTTGATTGTTTTTATTTTCGCAACTAGTTAGCATTATACCAACTTTACCTTGTTGAGAATTTAGGTTTGAAAATCCCGTAGGAGTAATAAAAGTTTCGTAATAAAAATCTGTATCATAAATGGTATTAGAGTGATATTCACCATTTTTATAGTTGTCCGAAACAGTGTCTACGTTAGCCCTTTTTACGTCGTTTAAGCCCGTACCCTCGGTAACACCTGGGTTTTGACAATAAAGAGCATTTCTTACGTTATAAGAAACGTTCCAACCTTGCAACCCAATATAACAAATTTTACCTAAATCATCTGCTAAAACGTTTGAAGTATAACTAAAACACTTTATATTGTTAAAGGAAATGTTAACAACTCCGCTAGAATCTAACCACATAGCGCATTTAACAAATTCTTGAGTGTAATTTGGCAAATACGTAAACGTTCCCCTAGTATTCCAATTGTTGTCACGTTTGTTATACACCACAACTTCTTTATCGTAAGTACCGTTTCCACTTGTTGCGTTTTTACAATCTAAAGTAATAAAATCACATCTAATTCCGTTACCCGTATTGTTATTAGCATTTTCTAATATTATACCAAAGTTATAACTATCCGCACTCGCATTGGTTCTACCCGTAACCTGAAACTCAAACTCGAAATAAAAACCCGCTCCCTTGTTAGTAACAAAATGATCATAACTATTATAAACTAAGTAATAACAATTGTAGTTGCTTGTATTATTAAAACTCGTACCATAATTTGTACCATAGTTTATAAATTCGGCTGTTCCTTCGTTTTGCCCCACAACGTTTTTAGGGTTGTTTCCGTGAGTGTCCCCCACGTCTTTAAAATCACCTTCCCACAGACCTCTTTCTTCATTATTTATCGTTCCAACGCTATCAAACGGAACTATCCAACCACCGGTATGCACCCTGTTGTAAGAAATCGTTTCGGTTATGCCGTTTACGTTATTCATTATACCACTTACGTTAGATTGTGCCCTATAATTGTTTAATATAGGAGTAGATAAACTATAAGGATAGTCATATTTAACGATTAAAGTTGTATCGGCTGGAGCGCTAGGCGGTAAATCGTTTAAGTCGTACTGGTTAGCAATAACGTTGTATTTTATAGTTACGTTATAAGAGTTTGGCATATAGTAAACTATTTTATCCACCTTGCCGTTTACAATGATATTATCTGTTGAGTTAACTGCAGTTTGCCTATTTTGGTCTACGTAAGTAGAGTATCCATCTAATTCGGTTTGCACGTTTTTATACGTTTGCTTATAATAATACTTGCCTATTTGTGTCGTTATATTGTTTTTATCAACTAAACTACCATTAAGATAATTGTAAGTATCGCTATATTGATATTCTATTGTTAAATCAAAACTATTTTTTGTTGCCGTGCTATTTCCGGAAACGCTATTAATAAAGTTGTTTCCAGATAAGGTTGTTGTTAAGTTTAACGTTATTTGAGTTTCGGCATCAATAAGTGAGCCGTTTTCCCCATCATCTCCCCACCTTGCATCCGCACTTGTAGAATTATAGTTTAAACTTCCTATTGCAATAATATCGTTATAGTTTAGCGTTTTTGCCCACAATATATTTCCACCCGTTGGCACGTTTAAAACTATGCTACTTGGCGTTACGTTTGTACTATTATAACTATCTACTAAAGTGTTATTTTCGCTAGAAATTGTGTCGGTAAATTTTGTGTCGCTTGCAGTTAGCGTTGCT
>JAGAUH010000150.1 GCA_017620875.1 Clostridia bacterium | reverse complement strand
AATTATTCTTCATTACCGTCCTTAATTTCTACAGATTCTATTTTTTCTTCTTGAACAGTTTGAGTTTCGCACTCTAAGTTTTCGGTTTCTAAAAGTGCTTTTTTATCTTTTTTCTCTTTTAGGTATACGAATAAATATCCTACGCCAATACCAACTATTAATAATAGTATTCCAAAAATAATAGTCCAATGCGACATTGGTAGTTTTATAAACGGATCGCCCGCAACTTTCGCGCTACCCCAATTTTGAGAAATAAACATTGCAGGTATAGAACCTATTGCTAAGCCACAAACCGCCAAATAACTAGTTTTAGGATATTTTTTAAAACAACCGCTAAGTAGTTTACTCATAGCAAGCGCGCCAACAACCACACCTACAACAAGGCATAGTATAAGCAAATAACTTTGCCAATAAAACGTTCCGTGAAGCGCGTTTTTAGCGGTTTCTTTTAACAAATCGAAAACGGAAGTGTAGTATCCAATAGAAAGTAATAACGTTGCTCCACTAACACCGGGTAATACCATAGATATAGCAAAAATAACGCCTACTAGTATCATCATTGGATATTGATATAATGCAATATCATTACCAACTAAGGTTACGTTTACGCCGTCTATAAAAGTTAGGCAACTAATGCCTATTACAAATAAAAATCCTATAATGAAGAATATATAGTGCCACTTTGGTATATTTTTCCACTCGGCTTGCTTAATCATAGGTTTTAATCCGCCGATAATAAAACCGGCAAAAAGCATAATAACTATAAAACAGTTTTTAGTAAGCGCCCAAGTGATAGGAATTATTAAAGAACCTACGGATAAAACAACGCCTATTGCAATAGGAAGTAGAAACCAAAAACTTTTTTTAAAGTCTTTAAAAATATTAGAAACGCTATCTATCATATCTTCGTACACGCCAAATAGCACCGCCATTGCGCTACCAGATATACCCGGCACGATAAAGGCAAAACCTATACCAAAACCGCAAAGTAGCCTCATTAAAAAATTTTTACTTTTTTTCATTATATCTTATTCTCCGCCATATTAAATAATTCTTGGATAAACTCGTCGGTGTACTCTCTTATCATAATACGGCAACCCCTTTCGGTTTTAATTCCGCCGGAATAATCAAAAGGATAAAACCTTACGCCTGCGTTTTCCGCGCACTTAGCGTCAGTTATATTATCGCCAATAAAAAAGCACTTATCTTTATCTAAATTGTACTTTTTAATAGCGTCTAAAACGTTACCGGGGCTTGGCTTACGACAATTGCAATCTAATTTATATTTCCCAATTCCGCCTAGCGCGTGGTGATAACAATAGTACCAATCGTCTATTTTTGCTCCGTTTAAGTCTTTTAACTTTTGGCTAATTACTCGTTGTATGTCCAAAACGTTTTGTTCTGTATACATACCCTTACCAACGCCACCTTGGTTAGAAATAACGACTACTAGATAACCGTTATCGTTAAACTTTTTAATAAGTTTTTCTACGCCCTTTATTAAAACTACGCTATCCGGCGAAGTTAAGTGATACGCTTCTTCCGGCAAGACGTTAATAGTTCCGTCTCTATCCAAAAACAAACACTTGTTCATTATACCGCCTCAACTTTAATTTTAACCTTTGCAATAGTGTCTGGTAAAAACTTGATTTCTACCGTGTAAACGCCTACCGCCTTAATAGGATCTTTTAAAACTATTTTTCTCTTATCCACGTCGTAACCTGCGGAAACTAGAGTGTCGGCAATCTCTTTAGAAGTAACGCTACCAAAAACCTTTCCGTTTTCGCCTGCTCTTACTTTACAAACGACTTGTTGTCCGTTTATTTTTTGAGCCTCTGCCTTTATTCTTTTAATTTCTTCTTGTCTATGAAATTCTTCTGCCTCTTTTTTAATTTTTAGGCTATTAACTTCTACGCTAGTTGCCTCTATTGCAAGTTTACGCTTAAAAAGCATATTTCTAGCAAATCCGTCGCTAACTTCTACTATATCGCCTTTTTTTCCCGTTCCTTTTACGTCTTGAAGAAGTATTACTTTCATGTTGCCTCCCAATAAAAATAAGATTATATATTATTATTTTATAATTATTACCAATATTTGTCAAGTAGGGGTATACAACTTTTAAGAATAAAAGCCCATATTTTACAAATACTTTACTTAGGGGTTTCCCAAAGGAGTAAAATATGAATAATCAAAAAATTAATTGTAACGTAAAAAATTGTAAATGGAATCAAAACCAACAACATTGTAAACTACAAAGCATACAAGTTTCTTGCGGATGCGAGGCGTGCACTTGTTGCGCTAGTTTTGAAGAAGTTTAATTTTTTTAAACTATATCGTTTACAAATAAAAATCTTTTAATTTTTTGTGGGCAAATATTATTTATTTTGCCCACTTTTTTACTATTTTTCGACTTATAGCCCCACTTTTACTACGTTTTTTGTTTTTTAAGGATAAAAAAAGTAATAAAAAAATATTTTTTTACTTGCTATCTTTTTTTTATTTACTTGATTTAAAACTTAATATGTGATAAACTAACTAAAGAATATTCTTTTATATAAAAGGAGCAAAAAATGAAACTTAGTAAAATGTTATTTAAAACAGAAAAGACTACCCCTGCAGATTGCCAAATAGAAAGCCACAAATTAACGCTTAGGGGCAGTTACATAAAATATATGCACAACGGCGTGTTTACCTTATACCCTATTGCTAAAAGAATTACTCGTAAAATAGAAAACATTATTAGAGAAGAAATGGACGCGATAGACGGACAAGAAGTTATGTTCCCCGTTGTTATGAACGCTAGTTTATGGGAAGAAAGCGGAAGATTTTCTTCGGTAGGGAGCGAACTTGTTAGATTTAAGGATAGATCTAATAACGATTTAGTGCTTGGTATGACTCACGAAGAAGCCGCAGTACATTTAGCGAGAAACACCGCTCAAAGTTATACCCAATTCCCTTTTATGATTTATCAAATACAAACCAAGTTT
>JAGAUH010000149.1 GCA_017620875.1 Clostridia bacterium | reverse complement strand
GATAGCAACGATAAGGCAAACGGAATTTACTTCTACGCTGATGCTGCTTGTCCTACAGGTCAAACAACCGACGTTACTAAGATTACCGGAAACAACTTTGCTTATGCAAACAGAGTAGAAGACGCGTTCCAATGGGACGTTACAAAGGGTGGAACTTATTCTGCTAGTCAAGTTCATAAACTTGCAGTTTATAGACAAGGTAGCATCTTTAAGTTTATTGTAGATGATAACGTATTATTTACTGCTACTTTTGCTTTAGGCGCTAGCGTATATCCTGCAATATTCTCATTTAGCGTTGGTCTAGAAGTTACTAATTATAGTATTACTAGCGATATTAACGACGAAAACATGAAGAAGTATTACGTAGAAACGTCTTCTTCTGACGGTGCTATTACCGGTTTAACTTTCGGTGATGCAAACCTAACTATTAAACAACAAGGAACTTGGTCTTTAGGGGTTGGTTCTGGTTCTAGTACGGGTTCTGGCGAATCTTACACTTGGTCAACTACTGTTGGCGGAAAGAGTTTCTATTTTGAGGCAGACGTTAAAGCAGGTACTCCTATCAACGGAGATAAATATCCAAAAGTTGGTTTAATTTTAAGAACGCCTTCTACAGAATTATTCTTCTGTATAGATGCTATTAACGGCGGAGATGCTGGTAACGTAACTTACGGTACAAATAACTGGGTTGGTTATGGTATTAGACAAACTGGTAACGCAATTGTTGGCGCTTGGGATTTCAGTGCTCAATTCGTTCCTGTTGCTAAAATGCTATATACCGGCGGAAACGCTGCTAAAATGGGTATTTGGTTAGAAAACGCAACGAATATTCATATGTTAATTAACGGACAAATCGTTTTAACTGCAAGCAACGTGCCAGGATTAAGTGGTGACACTGTAAACGCTTCTGTTGGTGTAATGGGTTGGGGTATGACTTTCAGCTTTGAAAATGCGCTTGCAAAAGCAGATACGACTTCTTTAGCGGCTTTAAACGATTTATATGGTATAACGGATAGCGCTAACGGTATTACCGTAGATGCTAACATCACCGATTGGAAAGGTTCTAAACTAAGTTACTACGAAGCAAAAGGAACCGATGCGGTAAGAGGATTTAAAGTTTCTTCTTATATGGGAACTAACGGTGTATACGTATTATATCAAGGTATTACTTCTACAATTGGTACTGCTGCAAGTGGTAGCGGAGATTGGTGGAAAAACCTTAACGTAGAAATGAGATTCTATACTTCTACGGGTGTTCAAACAGACGTTAGAGCAAACGTTAAAAAGTATGCGGAAAATGCATTTGTACACGCATTTAAGTACACTCAAAGAACAGACAATATGTATAACGTAATAGTAGAATTATTCGTTCCTTACGCGGTTATTGGCTATACTGGTACAGAAGAATACGTTGCCGGATTCTTTGCATTCCGTCCAAACGAAAACGAAGTTTGTGCAGGTATTAATGGTGGCGATAACGAGGTTTGGTGGTATGGTACTGTTCATCCACATCAACAAAGTTATGCTGCAGCATCTACAACTTACAAAATCACAAAAAATGGTTTAGTAGGTTCTAAGGTAACAGTTATGAGCTAATTAAATTAAAGCGTCTATAAACTTCGTTCTGCGTCGTTTTAGCACTTTAATACGATAAAAAAATAAAGCACTTGCTATTTTATATAGTAGGTGCTTTTTTGATATAAAAGAAAAACCACGCGATAGTCGCGTGGTTCGGTAAAGGTTTACCGGTGAGCAAAAAGTCATACTTATTAAAAAACGAAAAAGGGTAAAAGAGTATATATATTTTAAGTCATTCTCACGATAGT
>JAGAUH010000148.1 GCA_017620875.1 Clostridia bacterium | reverse complement strand
CTTTTAAAATTTTACTACAACAAGTAGTTTCTATTCCGCTAGTAGAAATGTTATCTTTTAGCGTCATTGGTATACCGCATAAAATATCGGCGCTACCACTTGCGATTTTTTGGTCTGCTAGTTTTGCTTGCTCTAAGGCGATATCAAAAGTGGTTTTTACGTATGCGTTTAGTAAAGGATTTTTATCCTCTATTTGCTTAATGTATTTTTGCGTTAATTCTACGGAAGTAGTTTCTCCGTTTCTTAATTGTTTAGCAATATCGCAAATTAGTTCTCTCATTTGTTGTTGCTCCTTTTAACAGGGAAAAATCCGTTTTCGCTAGCAACGTTGCTTGTAACCACTTCGCTACCGAAACTCTCTTTAACTTCGTCTTCTCTTAAATCTGCTAATTTTACCCTATTATCTAAAGTTTCTTCTTTATCGTAAGGGAAACTATTTACTTGGTTTGCAAAGTTAATAATTTCGTCCATATCGTGAGTTAATTCTTCGATTTCTTCTTCGGAAAAACTTAACTTTGCTAATATTGCTAATTGTTCGATTTCTTGTTTAGTAACCATTATGTCCTGCCTTTATTAAACACAATTAAGCAAAAGGCTATTTTGCCCTTTGCTTAACCATAAATTATCTTATTTTAATATGCGCTTCTCTAAGTTGCAACTCCGTAACGTCGTTTGGTGCGCCAAGAAGTAAATCTTGAGCGTTAGAGTTCATAGGGAAGGCAATAACTTCTCTTATGTTTTGCTCGTTTTTAAGTATCATAATCATACGGTCGATACCAGGCGCCATACCTGCGTGTGGTGGAGCGCCGTATTTAAACGCGTTGTATAACGAGCCGAATTTTGCTTTTAAAACTTCTTCGTCGTAGCCGGCAATATCAAACGCTTTTATCATAGTTTTGATATCGTGGTTTCTTACCGCGCCACTAGATAGTTCTATTCCGTTACATACGATATCGTATTGGTATGCAAGTATTTCAAGCGGATTTTTTTCTGTTAAAGCCTTTAATCCGCCTTGTGGCATACTAAACGGGTTGTGAGTAAAACCAATTGCGCCAGTTTCTTCGTCTGCCTCGTACATAGGGAAATCGTTTACAAAGCAGAAACGATATGCGTTCTTTTCGTATAAATCTAATCTCTTAGCAAGTTCGTTTCTTATTTCGCCTGCAAGTTTAGGCGCTTTTTGTTTGCTATCCGCAATAAAGAATATAACGTCGCCAACGCCTAGGTTTGCCTTTTCTCTTAATTCTATTTTTAATTCTGCAGGGATAAACTTATCGATAGGTCCTTTATAAGACAAGTCTTCTAGAACTTCTAGATAACCTAGTCCGCCCATACCGATACTTTGCGCAAACGCAAGCATTTTTTCAAAAAATCCCTTAGTCATTTTCTCGCTCTTTTTAACGCTTATTGCCCTAACGGTTTTGTTTTTAAACGCGCCGAAAGTACAACGAGAGAAAAACTCTGAAAGGTCTATAATCTCTAATGGGTTTCTTAAATCTGGTTTATCCGTACCGTATTTTAACATTGCTTGCTCGTAACTAATGATTGGATAAGGCGCTTGCGTAACAACGCTACCTTGTGGAGCAAACTTTTTAAACGTTTCGGTTAATACTTCTTGAGCAACGGCAAAAACGTCTTCTTGAGTGGCGAAACTCATTTCAAAGTCTAGTTGGTAAAATTCTCCCGGACTTCTGTCTGCCCTAGCATCTTCGTCTCTAAAGCAAGGCGCTACTTGGAAATATTTATCGAAACCACTAACCATAAGTAGTTGTTTGTAAATTTGTGGTGCTTGTGGTAAAGCGTAAAATTTACCTTTATGTTTACGACTAGGCACGATATAGTCTCTTGCTCCCTCTGGGCTAGAAGCCGAAAGAATAGGGGTTTGAACTTCTACAAAGCCAAGTTCCGTCATTTTGTTTCTTAAAAATGCAATTACTTGACTACGGAAGATAATATTATCGTGGTGTTTACGATTTCTTAAATCTAAAAATCTATATTTTAACCTAACCTCTTCGTTTACTTCGTCGCTAGAAGCAACTTCGAAAGGTAGTTGCTCGTATACTTCGCCTAAAATATCTATACTGTCGGCGTTTAACTCGATAGTACCGGTAGAAATTTTTGCGTTTATAGTTTCGGCATCTCTTAATTCTATTTCGCCGAAAACAGAAATACAGTTTTCTCTTTTAATACCCTTTAAAAGTTCTGTTTTTCTTAAAACGATTTGTAGTATACCATAAGCGTCTCTTAAATCTATAAAAGATACTCCGCCGTGGTCTCTTATGTTTTCTACCCAGCCT
>JAGAUH010000147.1 GCA_017620875.1 Clostridia bacterium | reverse complement strand
CCGGAAAACCCAACGGAATTTTCCGATAAAGTATGCTTCTTACTATCTTAAAATCTTGTATAAAATAATAGTTTTTATATTGTTAAAATTTTACAAAAATAATAGCGACAAGCAGTTTTGCTTGTCGCTAAATTTATAATAAATTGGTAGTTTATTTTTAATGGATTTTATAAGTTTTTCCGCCGTTTAAACGCGATTTTTCTGCATAAATTCCCATTAAATGACTTTCTATACTAGCCTTTAAAGAAGTAGAGAAATTTGCTTTTCCACTAAGCATATCGTATAAACTAGTTACAATTCCGTAATCGCCACCACCGTGAGAGTGTCCACCTTCGGCAAGGTTATCTAAACTAATAATTTCTTCTTCTTGGTTAAATTTTCTAACTTTTATAACACCAACGTTTTCGTCTAGTACTAGTTCGCCATAGGTCCCGTAAAAACTATAAATTCTACCACCCGTAGAGGTAAATCCCGTCATAGTAAGGCTTGCTTTTACGCCGTTATTAAAGGTCATTTCTACAATTTGGTGGTCAACTGCGTCGTTGTCGCACTCAAAAACGCATCTGCCGTAAGGTCCGTTTTTAATACCTTCTAAAATGGCTTCTTCCGTTAGTGGGTTAGCCATGGTTACAACGTTATATGGCCAGTCGTTTGGTTGGCAACCGTTTTTCTTCCAACCGTCTAAATATACGCATTTAGCAGAATATGGGCAAGTATCTACGTATTTGCAACTTAAACACCTATCGCTAGCGTCTTTAGGTTTGTTTTGCTTGTTAAAAAAAGTTAAATCTCCAACGGAAGAAACACTCGTACAAGAAGAATTTGCGTAATATTGTAATAGGTCTAAATCGTGACAACACTTGGCAAGTATCATTGGGGTAGTGTCTTTAGTATTACGCCAATTTCCCCTTACGTAACTGTGCGCTTGGTGCCAATAGGTTACTCTTTCTATCGCTTGTATTGCAACTAATCTACCAATAGTTCCGCTATTTAATAGTTCTGCGGTTTTAATATATGCAGGGGCGTATCTTAAAACGTGGCAAACTAATACTTTTCCACCGTATTTTTGTTGTGCTTTTAATAGTTTTTTACACTCTTTAACGTCGTCTGTAATAGGCTTTTCTAAAAGTATATCGTAGCCTACTTTAAGTGCTTTTATTGCTTGTCTAACGTGGTCTTTATCAAGCGTTGCAATAACGCAAATATCAGCCCTTTTTTTAGCAAAAAACTCATCTTCGTCATCAAAACAATTTTCTAGTGGAACTTCTAGCATTTTAGAGTATTTATCTAGTTTTTTTACGTTTACGTCGCAAAGACAATTTACTTTATATTTATCTTTTAACTCGTAAAAAAGTTTCCCGTAAGCCTCGCAACCTCTACCGCCACATCCAACTATAGCCGCTGTAAAAATTTTATCCATAGTTACTCCTTTTTGTTATACGTATATTATATCACTTGTAAACAATATTTTCAATATTAAATTTTATTATAAAATTCCCAAAAATTAATACGTTTTAACAAAATATATTGAAAATATATTGTTTTTATGTTAAAATTTATATACGTATAATTTTTGGAGGAAAAAATGGATAAATTTAGAGTAAAATGTAATAATTGTAAAAACGTTATAGACGTAGAAAATTTAAATGGTGTTTGTAGTAAATGTGGTAGAGCTTTACAAACGGCTACACAAGGTGAAATATCAATTTATCGTATGGGTTCACCTATAGGTGTAGCGGTTGGTTATGGTTTATATTTAAATGGAGAACCATATGGTCATATTGCTAATAAAGAACTAGTTAAACTTTCTTTGCCTTTTGGCACTTATAATTTGCATTGTACTTGCGGATTAACCCGTAGGTGTCAAGACCTCGTTGTAGAACTAACACCCGAAAATCCTATTGCGTACGTTAAGGCAAGAATAAAGGCTGGTTTTTGGACAAATAAAATTATAATAGAAAAAGCAAACAAAGAGGATATGCCATAAATGAAAAGATATAGAGCAAAGTGTTGCGATATTTTGCACGATTTTAAAGACGAAAAAGCAATTTGTCCTAGTTGCGCAAATAACATTATTACACAAACGGAAGGTAGGCTCGTTATCTACCGCAAGGCAATGTATATGTCTTGCAACCAAAAATTCGAAGTGTTTTTAAACGGAGAACCTTTTGGCGATTTAGTTTGCAAGCAAGAAGTTACCTATTGTTTACCATACGGCATTTATACCTTACATTTTAAATGTGGAGAAACAATAAAGTGTAAAGATATTACGATAGAACTTACGCCTGAAAAACCAGAAGTAGATATTTTAACAAGGGTTAAAATGAAGTTTTGGAAAAACGTTATCGTTATAGAAGAATGCGATAAAGAAGATTTTACAGATTTATAATTTAGGGAGATACTAATGAAAAACGATTATAACGTATTTTTGTGTTATAGGGGAGAAGGCTCTGTTTTGGCTTCTTCTATCTATCACGAACTAAATACTTATTCTAAAGATAAATTAAAGTTGTTTTACGCGCCAAAATGTCTTGCTTATGGCGAAAACTTTATGTCTAGTTGTAAAGAAATAGCAGGGCAAGTTTCTTTGGTTATATTAATTTTAACACCAAAATTTTTCGAAATGTGTTCTAACGCAGACGACGTTGTTTATCAAGAGTTAAAATCTGCCTTAGCCAACCCTTTAACTTCTTTTCTACCTATTACAACACCGGGGTTTGAGTATAACGACGAGGCTATGCAACAATTTTTTAACGAGCAAGAAATAGATAGAATAAAGCATATTAGCGCAATAAAGTATACCGACGTATATTCTTTTAACTCTATCGACTTACTACTTCCTATCGTAAAAGATAAAGTTGGCGTAACCGATTACGAAGAAATTATTCAAAACGCAATTTTAGCCCGTCAAAAAAGCACCAAAAAAAGGGTACATATAAATCAAGAAGAAAAGGTAGAATATTTCTCTCAAGAAAACAAGTCAGAAGCAAATAGGTTAAACGTTCAACAACAACTTCTTTTAAACTTCGATATGCCAATTTACGAAAAGTATCTTAGCGGAAAATCTAATTTAAAAGTTTTAGATATTGGTTGTGGCAATGGTAAAGCCCTTATGAAAAGGCTAGATAGACAAGAAGTGGATAAAATTATCGGTGTAGAGTTTAACCAAAGTTTCGTAGATAAAGCCAATCAAGATTTTGCTAGTGATAAAGCAAAATTTTATAAACTAGACGTAGAAAGCCAAGACTTTATAGACGATTTACAAGAAATAATGGAAGAAAACGATATAGAAAAATTCGATTGGATTAATATTCTTGCCGTTATGAGCCACTTAAAGTCGCCGTATCACTTATTAAAGGCTGTAAGAAAGGTTTGCAAAAAAGACGCAGTTATTTTTATCCGTAATATAGACGACGGGTTAAATATGGCTTATCCAGATCCTGACTTTATGTTTGAAAGAGCCTTTGATATGATAGCAAAGTGCGATACCACGGGCTATCGTAGGTCGGGTAGAGAACTATATACTTTACTTACTAGGTCTGGTTATAAAAATATTAGCGTAGAAAAATTTGGTTTAAATACTGCCGAAATGGACTATTCCGAAAAAGAAGCCTATTTTGATACTATATTTAAGTTTTTAAAAAATGGTATAAACCAAACTGCAAAAAACAACCCAACCAATAAAGAAATCCTTGCCGAAAGAGATTGGTTAGAAGACAAATTCGACGAGTTAGAAGAAGCGTTTTTGCCTAGCGAAACTTTTATCAACTTCGGATTTTTAATTGTCGTTGCAAGGGTATAGGGGGAATTATGAAGATAGATACTAAAGAAATAACCTTTAAAAAACTAACTAAAGAGCATATAGGCTTACTTTTAGACGTGCAAGAAGAAACTTTTTTAGCCCACAACGGCGATCCCGATTTTTTAAGAAGAAACACTTACGAAACTTTAGAAGTATGTTTTGATAAAAATAGTTTAGTGTTAGGTGCATATTTAAACGACGAATTAATTGGTTTTGGAATTTTGTTAGATGCGCAAGACACTGCGGAAAACCTTGCAAAAGACGTAGAAGTTATACAAGATAAACTAACTTCTGCAAACGTAAAACTAATTATCGTAAGACCTAGTTATAGGGGTAACGGATTGCAAAAAATATTAATTAATAAACTGCAAGAACATGCAAAAAATTGCGGTTTTAGTTATTTGTGCGCAACTGTTTCGCCTGTAAATAATTACAGTTTAAATAACTTTTTAGGTACTGATTTTATAAATTATAAAACGCTAAATAAATACGGCGGACTAAGTAGAATTTTACTTTACAAAAAAATATAATAAAAAATACGGCTTGCATTTTTGCAAGCCGTTTTTAAATAAGGTTATAATAAATTTTCATCTAAATCGGTGGTTAAAATAAGTCTTTGTTTGCTGATTGGGTGGGTTAGTTCTAGTTTGTATGCGCACAAACAAAAAGTTTTTCCTTCTATTTCTTGTCCGTATAATTTGTCGGCGTATAGCGGACAACCTATAAAGGCAGAGTGAACTCTTATTTGGTGCGTTCTTCCCGTGTGCAAAATATAACTTAAAATAGATAAATTGTTTGATAAAGTTTTTTCTAAAAAATATTCGGTTTTGCTTTGTTTTCCGCTACTATCAATTATTCTTTTAATGCTAATATCACTTTCTTTTTTTATTGGTTGTTCTATAATTCCGTGCTTGCTAGGTGGGGTATTGCAAACTATCGCTTTGTAATATTTTTTAAAATCACCTTTTTTTATTTGTTCGCTAAGTATACTTGCTATTAAAGAATCTTTTGCAACTATAACAATTCCGCTAGTATCTTTGTCTAGCCTATTAACGCCTCTAAAAACGTAAGGGGTAGGGTAAAAATATCCCGCCAAGGCATTTTCTAAAGAGTGGTTTCCGCCAAAAGTATTGTGTGTTAGCATACCGCTAGGTTTATGCACGGCAATTAAATAATTGTCTTCGTAAATAATCTTTAAAGGTACAAAACGTGGCTCTATATATTCGTTAGGCTCGTCTTTTGGCATAATAATTTCTATTTGCTCTCCATTTTTTACCCTATAGTCTAAAAATACGTTTTTGCCATTTACAAAAATACCGCCAAACTTTACTTTAAATAGTAACCTGTCAGATAGTCCTAGGCTTTTTAAAAAATCTTTTATTATTTTGTTGTCTTAAGTTTCGTTTACGGTAAAATTGTATTTTTTCATAGTTTTATTATATTAAATTATGGTAAAAATTTCAACAAAAAAAGCCACTTAATAGTGGCTAAATTTTGTTTTGTTAGTTTATATTTAATTGTTTTTGCATATAACTAATTAAATCTTTTCTAAAAGTTATCATATCAGGGCTTTCGGCAAATTCGCCTTGTTGCATAAAAGCATTATCGCAATTGGTCTTTATTGCGTTATATATCCTTTCTGTTTTAAAGTGGTCAAAAATCTTTTTAAAAAAGTTGTAGTCGTCCATCCAACCACCCCTTTCTATCATTTTTGCAGTGTCTTCTTCGCTAACGTATAAATCTTGTAGAAATTGGTTTACGTAAGCGTCGTACATTTCAAAAATATGGTCGTATTCTAAACTTTCGCCATCACTAAAAAGTTCAGAACATAAATTTACAAATCTGTCTCTAGCAGTTTCTAATCTCGTTTTAATCATAATTATTCCTTTTTTATTTATTAAACCCCTTGCTTTTGCAAGGGGACAATATTATCTTTTATTTCCGCATTTACTACAAAACAAATCGCTATCGCCAAATTTGTTTCCGCAATTACCACAAAAGGCAACGTTTAAAGGTATAGTCGTGCTTTCTTGTGTAATATCGTTTTTATCTATTGCATAGGTTTCTCTATGTCTAAGAGGTTTTTCACATTTAGGGCAATAAACAAATCCGTCGGCGTACCAAGGTCTAAAGTCTAGTTTATGGTCGGTGTATCTTACAACGGTTTTACACGAGTCGCAAGTTTGTTCGTAAGTTAGTCCGCTATGCCAATTTGCTCTTTTAAATAATCCCATAATTGTCTCCTTTATTACTGTATCATTATATCATATTTTATTAACGGTTTTCAATATAATTTAACTATTTCGTTTAAATTTTAAATAAACTTTTTTACTAGAGTAGTCGGTGTCTAGTCGTAACCCTAACTCTTTTAAATCGTTATACATTTTTTCAATTTTTTCTTTTTCAGATAGATTTTGTATACATTTTGTTTCTTCGTATTCTATAAAAATACCTAAATCTTCTACCACTTGCACGGCAAAGCAAATTTCGCCTTTACTAAAAATATACATATCTTGTTTTAAATAGCACCAATTGGTAAGTTTGCAAGAGTTTAAAATTTTTAAAACGTTTTCTAGGTTACTAACTTCTACGCTAGTTTTTTCTTCTTTTATAACGTTGCCAAAGTCGTCTAAAACTTTGTTTTTATAACATAAAAAAGTCTTGTTTTCGCTATCAATCACGTTTCTTACTATAAAACTATTTTTAATTAAGGTAGGGTAGTCGAAATTGTTTAGTTCTTCTAAAGTATTTTTGCTAAAATACCAATCTTGCATAAAAACTTTTTCTTGTAGAGTATAGTTTAAACTAGTTAATTTTTTAATTATAAAATCTAAATCGTTAAAAACTTTTACAGTAATTTCCGTTTGCATAATTTATCCTTTTTAAAAATACAAAACGTGAGTTTTTGCCAAAAATTTATATTTTTTTATTTTTTATAGATTATAATACAAATAAAGTTTTCTGTCAATTAGTCTATATTGCAATAAAAATTTGATACTACAATAAAAAAACAAATAACTTTTTTCAAGTATATTATATTTAAGATAAACAAAAGAGGTATATAATATGTGTTTTATAAATTTTAACGATAATTGTATTGATAAAAGAGATTGTTGTGGTTTTAGTCTGTATTTAAAATTGATTTTAAATTAAAACTAAGGTCAACGTTTATTAAAAGTCAATAAAAAAGTAAATAATTTTTTACAAACCATTACAATCACAAATAAAAAGTGTTTATGCTATGTTTTAAATTTATTAAAAAATATAAATAATTGACAATAAAAAAATATTGCATTATACTAAAAACATACTTTATTAGGAGTTTATTATGCAATATTTAAAATACGATAATTTAGAAAAACAATACTTTGAGTTGCTTTTAAAATTTTGTTTAAAAGTAGATAAAACGCTTTTTATTTCTAGCGACGTAATATTAAAAGACGCAACGGAAAGATTTGTAGAGTATACTAAAAACAATGGCGTTAAAGAAGTCTACGTTTGTTGGTCAGATGCCGTAAAAGAAGCGGAATTATTAAAAACTATTGAGTTTGAAGATATTAAAACTAATAAGGCGTTTGATAATTCTGTTTGGGACGAATACGCTTTAAAAAATTCGGCTTTTATACTTTTTAGGTCAGAAATCCCCGGCGTTTTCGACGGTGTAGAAGAAAGAAAAGTTGTAGAGGCGTCTAGGGTAAAAAGAGAATCTTGCAAAATTTATAAACAAAGGCAATTATCATATCAAATTTCTTGGAATATTGCAGTTTTGCCAAACGAAATATGGGCAAAAACCTTGTTTAAAGAAGATAATTTTTACGATAAATTTTATTATAGCATTTTTGATATGTGTATGGTTAGCGAAGAGGGAGACACCCTTGCTAGATGGAAAAAACAACTACAAAAAAACACTCAGTTAGCATTAAAACTAAATAAGTTGCAAATAAAAGAATTGCATTATACTGCCCCAAACGGAACGGATTTAAAAGTAAAATTAACCCCAAACGCAATATGGCTAGGGGCGGATAAAGGCGGAATAGTTGTAAATATGCCCACTTACGAAGTGTTTACTTTTCCAGGCGCAAACGGCGTAAACGGAGTAGTAAAATCTACTAGACCGCTTTATTATAACGGCGTTAAAATAGACAATTTCTTTTTGGAGTTTAAAAACGGAAAAGTAATAAATTATAAAGCCGAACAAGGAGCAGAAGCGTTAGGATTTTTACTTAAAATAGACCAAGGTTCTTCTAGGCTAGGGGAAGTTGCACTAGTAAATTGTAACTCGCCTGTAGCAAACCAAAACAAAGTGTTTTGCAATACCTTGCTAGACGAAAACGCGTCTTGCCATTTTGCATTAGGTAACGCATATCCAACAACTTGTAAAAATTATCAAAGCATAAGTAAAAATGCTAATCAAAATGGTTTTAACCTTTCTATCGTGCACGAAGATTTTATGGTTGGATATAACCAACTAAAAATAACCGCTTTAACAGACCAAGGCGAAGTAGTTATTATGGAAAATGGAATTATTGTATTATAAAATTACATTTTTAAATAATAAGTCGTTCAATATGTTGATTATAACAAAATACAAGGTCTTGATTATACTAGACCCTGTAAATTTTATTAGGGGATAATTATATGTATAAGTTTAAAATAAAAATATCAATAACCAAAATTTTTTTAATTTATATATTATGTGTTTTTCTTCTTTTTAGTGGTTGTTTTAAAGATATTGGAGGAAAACAAAAGGTATATATAATTGGAAAAGAGCATTCTTTTGAAAAAACAAAAATTAAAATAGAAGATGATGCTGAAAATAGTAGATTTATAATAAAATATACAACTGATAAAACAACTAAACAATTGTTCTTTTCATTTTATTTTAGTTTTGATTTTAATAGCATAAAAAATAGCCAAGAATTTGAGTACTATAATCAAAGTGATAAAATAAATTTTGATATAGATGGTTACTATATTTTTTATGGCTCTACAACAATATACGTGTACTACAATAATGCTCGAATCGAAATTAAAGAAAAAATACTTTTACAAGATTATTCTATAACTATTCCTTATGGAACGTTTGTTAATATAAATAGTTAAAAAAATAAGATAAAAAAGTTCGGAAAAATTCCGAACTTTTTTTATGAAAGCTTTTTATAACTTTTTAAAAACTAGAAAATAATCTCCGCCAACCATATTATAGGGGGATTAGAAATTTTATGCGTTTATATATAGAGAAAAGTAAATATTTTAGTAAAAATTAAATAAATTTATTATATATCAATACAATTTTTAGTAATATTAGTTTTTTCTATAACACGTTAGCAAATCATAAAATCTTTTTTGGGCTAGTTTATCTTTTAGGAAAAAACTAGATATCACACAAGAATGAATTACCTCTTCATTTTCATCATATTCTGCAAAAATAATTATTGCTTTTGTTCCGTAATCATATTTCCCTGACGGGTCCACATTAGAACCTTTAATAATTATTGTTTTAAAATTATTAGACTCGATTATTCTCTCACTAACATAATAAACATCAAAGGTTTTACCATACATGTTTGGAGTTGAAAAGTAATTTCTCACGTTTTCAAAAACTATAACTTTTGCTTTATATGCTTTTTTTAATATATTAACATATTCGGATATTTTCATTTTACACCTTTTAGTAATATTAGTTATTTTCATAACATGTTAGCAAATCTACAAATCTCCTTTTAGCTAATTTATCTTTTGGGAAAAAACTAGATATCACACAAGAATTAATCACATCTTCGTTATCATCATATTCTGCAAAAATAATTATTGCTTTTGTTCCGTAATCATATTTCCCTAATGGATCCACGTTAGAGCCTTTAATAATTATCGTTTTAAATTTATCAGACTGTATCTCTCATTCACTAACATAATCAACGTCAAAAGTTTTACCATACATATTTGGAGTGGAAAAGTAATTTCTCACGTCTTCAAACTCTATAACTTTTGCTTTATATTCTTTTTTCAATATATTTATATATTCTGATATTTTCATTTTACACCTTAACTATCATTATATAACTATTTTATAATTATTTCAATATTTTACAATTAAGTTATTGGAGAGAGTAGTGATGAAAATTATAAATTTTAAAATAAAATTTATCTTAACGCTTATAAAACACTTCGGTCAATCGATAACAACAACATACTATGTTGATTGTCTTAACGCTCTCGTTCGAATCCCCCAAATAACACTAAATTTAACAAAACAAAAAAGGACAGGAAAAATCCTGTCCTTTTTGTGGCGGAGCGATAAGTACATAAAATTACCTTTTACTCCACAACTAATAAATCCTAATATTAAAAATAAAAAGGATAAGTAAAAAAGATATTTTCATTGAACAAAAAAAGTGTTTTGGCTATGTAATTTTCAAAAAGTAAAGAATAATAAAATTTACAATTTTTAACATATATGTTAAAATTTAGGTACTATTATTTTAGGAGTAAGAAATGGAGTTTAAAATAAACAACCCAAACACAGATGCTAAAGTTGAAATTTGCAACTTAAAAACAGAAAACCAAATTACTACTTTCGACGTAGTAGTAGATTTTTCTAAACCAACTATACCTAAGGCGTTAAGCGTTTTCTTTAATTTTGACAGTGTAGACGTTTACGCACTTTGGAGTCCTAGTATAAGGTATACCAGATTTATTGGCGTAACTTGGGAAATGCAAACAAGTTATTCTAGGCTTGCTTCTTGGATGCCGTTGCATACTCTTATTTCGGCAAAAGGGGATAATAGGCTAACAATTGCCATTTCAGATGCAAAAACTCCAACTTCTATCTCAACGGGCATTGACGAAGGCACTGCTTTGTTTAATTGCGTAATTAGTTTTTTTACAATAAAAGTAGCACCACTAACGCATTATACTGCAACGGTTAGGCTAGATTGTCGTTCTCAACCTTATTACGATAGCATTTACGAAGTAACTAAATGGTGGGAAAAAGATTGCGGTTATACCCCTGCTTACGTGCCGGAACACGCAAAACTTCCTATGAATTCTCTTTGGTATAGTTATCACCATAACTTGTCCGATAAAGAGATTTTAAAACAATGTAAACTTTCTAAAGAGTATGGGTTAGAAACGGTAATCGTAGACGATGGTTGGCAGTCGGATACGGGGGTAGGATATATTACTTGTGGAGATTGGAACGTTAGTAAAACTAAATTTCCTAACTTTAAAAATTTTATAACGGAAGTGCATAATATAGGCTTAAAAGTAATGCTTTGGTTTTCCGTTCCGTTTATTGGGATACAAACAAAAAACTATCAAAGGTTTAAAAATATGCTTTTAGACCAAGTAACGGGTACCGACGATTATTCCGTTTTAGATCCAAGGTATAAAGAAGTACGCGATTATTTAATAGAAACTTATTCTAACGCCGTAAAAATGGGTTTGGATGGTTTAAAACTAGATTTTATAGATTGGTTTTGCTTAAAAGGAAAATCTTTAGAATATGATGAAAAAAGAGATTATCAGTCGTTAGAAGATGCTATAGACCGACTTATGATTGATATTACAAATGCTCTAAGAGAAATAAACCCCGAAATATTAATTGAATTTAGGCAAACTTACGTTGGGCCTGCAATAAGAAAATATGGTAATATGTTGCGTGTTGGAGATTGCCCTAACGATTGTTTTAAAAATAGAAACAACGTAATAAATCTTCGTTTTACTTCCGGCGATACGGCAGTTCATTCCGATATGCTTACGTGGAGTTATAACGACAAGGTAGAAAGTGCCGCACTTCAAGTAATAAGCGTATTATATTCGGTTCCACAAATATCCGTTAAACTAGACGTTTTAAATTACGAGCATAAAAAAATGCTTAATTTTTATATGAAGTTTTGGCGAGAGAATAGAGACGTGTTACTATTTGGTAAACTTTTTGCTTACAATCCGGAAAGTGGATATAGCCAAGCGGGTTCTCTAAAAAACGGCAATGCCGTTATTACTTGCTATACAAACAATTTTATAGATGCATCGGCTTATAACAAAACTATCGTAGTAAATTCTTCTAAAAACGACTCGGTTATTATAAAAGGTGCTATAAACAAAAATTATTCGGTTGTTAGTTGTATG
>JAGAUH010000146.1 GCA_017620875.1 Clostridia bacterium | reverse complement strand
GTGTGCTCTTCCGATCTTGTTTCGCCAAGGTTGCTACCAACCACGTTTAAATAGGCGTCCGGTTCTCTTAGTCCTAAATCTTCAAAGAAAACTTGATTTAATTCGTAATCGTAATTTTGACCTGTATGAACTAAAATTTGCTCGAAATATTTATCGGCTTTTTTTATCGTTTCGCTAAGCCTAATAATTTCTGGACGTGTGCCAATTATAGTCATTAGTTTAAGTTTTTGCATTATAATAATCCGTCCTTTTTATGCGCTTCTTGGATATATTCTAGGGTTAATAATTTTGCCTTAACTTCGTCTATTGTCATACGGTAAGTATTGTTAGAGTTAAACTCTTTTAAAGTTACCCTACCTGTGTCGCCCTTGCTAAAATATTTATCGTAATTAAGGTCTCTCTTATCGCAAGGAACTCTATAGAAGTTGCCCATATCGTAGGCTCTAGCGCATTCTTCGTCGGTAAGTAGCGTTTCGTAAAGTTTTTCGCCGTGTCTTATACCGATAACCTTAATAGGGTTATCTGCGTGCCACAATTCTTTAACGGCTTGCGCCAAATCTCCAATGGTACAAGCAGGCGCTTTTTGTACTAAAATGTCGCCACTAGTAGCATTTTCAAAGGCAAATAAAACAAGGTCTACCGCTTCTTCTAAACTCATAATAAATCTAGTCATATCAGGGTTAGTAACGGTTAGTGGGTTACCTGCCCTTATTTGGTCTATAAATAGCGGAATAACGCTACCACGAGAACAACAAACGTTGCCGTATCTAGTACCGCAAATAAGCGTTTTTTCTGGATCTACGGTTCTTGATTTTGCAACGAAAACTTTTTCCATCATAGCCTTAGAAATACCCATTGCGTTTATTGGATAAGCGGCTTTATCGGTAGATAAGCACACTACTTTTTTAACGCCTTGCTCTATACAAGCGGTTAGCACGTTATCCGTACCGAAAACGTTGGTTTTTACGGCTTCCATAGGGAAAAACTCGCAACTAGGAACTTGCTTTAAGGCCGCTGCGTTAAACACGTAATCTACCCCAAAAAGCGCTTCTTTAATGCTTTGCAAGTTTCTTACGTCGCCGATATAAAATTTAAGTTTGTCAGAATAATCTGGATATAGCGCTTGATATTCGTGACGCATATCGTCTTGTTTTTTCTCGTCTCTAGAAAAAACTCTTATCTCTTTAATATCGGTCGTTAAAAATCTTTTTAAAACCGCGTTTCCAAAAGAGCCCGTTCCACCTGTTATTAAAAGTGTTTTGTCTTTAAAAATACTCATAAAAATTACTCCTTGTAATCTATTAAACTATATTTATAAGTAGTTACAATTTTTGCAACTTCCTTTTTAATTTCTTGTTTTTCTTGATAAGCAATTTCTTTTAGTTTAGATAGTTCTATAAAGAAATTATCTTCGTCGAAAACTAAAGGTTTGCCAATGCTAATAAGTTCGTTTTCGGTTTTATCTAAACCTTCTTCGTCCATAAGCCTTTCTTCGTAAAGTTTTTCGCCCGGTCTTAAACCCATAATTTCTATTTTAATATCTTTATGCGGTTCGTACCCCGATAACCTTATTAAGTTTTCTGCCATATCGTAAATTTTAACAGGCTCGCCCATATCTAAAACGAATATTTCGCCACCCTTAGCATAGTAACCCGCTTGTAAAACTAGGCTAACCGCCTCTGGTATGGTCATAAAATATCTTGTTATTTCTTTGCTAGTAACGGTAACCGGACCACCCGCCGCTATTTGAGATTTAAATAGCGGAATAACCGAACCGGAAGAACCTAAAACATTGCCAAACCTTACGGCAACAAACTCCGTTTTGCTCTTTTTGTTAAGGGCTTGCACTATCATTTCGCAAATGCGTTTCGTTGCGCCCATAATATTGGTTGGGTTTACGGCTTTATCGGTAGAGATAAGTAAAAACCTTTCTACCCCGTATTTATCTGCGGTAATTGCAGTATTATAAGTACCAAAAACGTTATTTTTAACGGCTTCGTGTGGGGAAAACTCCATTAACGGAACGTGCTTATGCGCCGCCGCGTGAAATACTATTTGCGGTCTAAAAGTATCAAAAACTTCTTCTAGTTTGCCTAAATCTCTAACGCTACCAATTAGCACTTTTAAGTTTAAACTTGGATATTTTCTTAATAATTCTTGTTGAAGGTTATACGCGCCAAGTTCGGCAATGTCAAAAACTATTAACTCTTTTGGCTCAAAGGTTACTAGTTGTCTACAAAGTTCGCTACCGATACTTCCGCCACCGCCCGTAACTAAAACCACTTTACCTTTTACGTACTTAGAAACTTGTTCTTGATTGCATATTATTTGCTCTCTACCAAGTAGGTCTCTTAAATCTACTTCTTGCATTTGAGATAGTGCAACCTTTCCGCTTAAAAACTGATATAGCCCCGGCACTTGTTTAACTTTACACTTAGTTTCTAAACACGCTTCGTATATAGGCGCAACGTCTTTTTTAGGAACGCTAGGCATTGCTATAACTATCATTTGTATTTTAAATTTTTCTACGTACTTTTTAATTTCGGAAGTGTCGCCAACTACTTTTACCCCCTCGATAAAAAGACCTTTTTTAGTTTTATCGTCGTCTATAATTCAAATTGGTTGAATATCTATTTGGTCTCTAGAAAGGATTTCTTTAATTAGCATACTACCCGCGCCGCCACCACCGACTATCATAGTGCGAATTTTGTTTGTGCGACTGCCAAATACGTATTTTGCATACCTAGAAATTCTTTTACAGAAAAAGCCAAGACTTAGTAGCACCAATAAACTTGCCGAACAAGTTATGCACCACCTAATATCTATATTTATCCAATTTCTTTTTCTTCCTACTTTTTCAAAAACGAAACTAACAATAAACAAAATTATCGTAATAAACAAAATTTTAACGAGTTCTACAACGCTTACCCTACGCAAATCGCAAAACAACAAACCCAAAACCACTAGCAAAACTAATAAAATCACTACGTTTATTAGGTATAGAGTTTTCATTTCTTTAAAAAAGTCTAAAACGTGTAAAGAACTTAAAGAAATGTTATCGTGCATAACGTAATACGCAACGTAAAAAGATAAGAGCAACGAAACACAAGCATATAGTATTATGCAAGTATATTTAATTGCCCTTTTAAAGTTATCACTCATATATCACCAAATTAATTATTATATACTCTAAATATTATAACTTTTTATAGTGTTTTTTGTCAATAGCAAAACGGAAAAAATGCCATATTTTAGTTATAATATTTTATATAAATTTAATTACTACCCCTTAATTAGATATTTCGGTTGTATTTTTTTTTAATATGTGTTAAAATATTATCAAAATATTTTTAAAGGATTATTTTTATGGATAAAGCAAAACCCGTAGAAAAAGCAAACCTAGGCGGATTTGACAAGTTTTTAAATAAATACGGCTTGTATTTAATTTTTGCACTAGTAGTTGCTTGCATATTTTTTATCGCATACGAAATTGGCGACGTGTTCCCTTTTAGCACGGCATCTATTTCCACTTACGATTACTATCAACAAATAGCGCCCTTTTTAGAACACGTTTCTAACTTTTTTAAAGGCGAAACAAGTTTATTTTTCTCTCGTAACGTAATGGGCGGGGCGGATATGTTCCAATCGTTATGCTTTATGATGGTGTCGCCTTTTACTATTATATTTTTACTTTGCGGTAGCCAAAACGCATATATCGCTATAAATATAGTTTTACCACTAAAAGTAATTGCAATAGGTTGTTCGGCAATTTTTTATATAACCAAAAGATTCCCTAAACTAAACCCTATTGCAGTGTTTATGGTTGCCATTGTTTATAGCCTTTGCGGATACGCAATAAGTTCTAACACCTACGTTATTTGGATGGATTTATTAATTTATTTCCCTTTAGCAATGCTAGGTTTTAAAAGGCTAATGGATACCGGTAGCGTAAAAATGCACGCAATTTTTTCTGCCGCGCTAATTTATTGTTCCTTTTCTATCGCGTCTTTTTCTTATTTTATAATTTATCCTATTTACGTTATTTACGTTCTAATGGTGGTAGAAAAAGACAAAAGAAAACAAGTTTTAACAAATATTATTATTAGTTTAGTTTACGCAATAATTGCAGCCCTTCCTATACTAATACCAAACTTAATTTCGGTAACGCATTCTTCTAGAAACACTTCTTTATTTGCAAACTTAGGTAACCCTGCAGAAAGAAACCTAAGAAATATGTACACCAAATTAACCTATATCTTTACCGATAGTATCCCACTAGTTTTAGGAATTTTTTATTTAATTAGAGATAGAAAATCTAAAATGGCAAAGTTTTTAATGGTGGCAGGCGTTATTATTATGGCGCCCGTAGTTGTAGACGAGTGTTGCTTTTTATTAAATATGGGTTCTTACAACTCTTACGCATTACGTTTTGGATTTTTAAACGCGTTTTTTGCT
>JAGAUH010000145.1 GCA_017620875.1 Clostridia bacterium | reverse complement strand
TTTAACGAAAGGCACTGCCAAATAACTTTCTAAAACGTTCATACCGCTACCCCAAGAAACAAAGTAGACAGGGTTATGATACCCCCAAGAATCTACGCCGTAATTGGCAAGCGAAAACGCCTCGTATCCAGCAAAAGCCTCATCCTGATTTAGCCCTATTGGTAAACTGCCAAACTTTACAACCCTTAATAGTATTCACAAAAGCAAAATTGCAAGAAGATATATGTTAGCCCTAACCTTAAAAAAGGCTATGGTTTTATCTTTTAAGCATATAAAAAAGTTTTTAAATTTGTTTGCCACTTTTTTCTCCGTTTAAGTTTTACTTGCTAATAAAACAAAATTTTAATAAAAAAATTATATCATTATACTTTATCTTTGTCGACCACTCTTATAAAACCAAAACCCGCCTTGACATATTAAAGAGTATATGCTAAAATAAAAGAAAAATTTTTTTGGAAGTGTTTATATGAATAAGACATTTACTACCCCCCCCCACAAAAATTATCAAAGATTTTAAACGTACTTAAAATTGTATTTATTACAACCTTTGCAATCAGTTTTTTATACACGGTTTTAAACGTAATTTTTAACAAATCTCATTGCAACCACCCCTCGTTATTATTATGCATTATTGCTTTAAGTGTAATAGCAATATTGTATTTAATTACTTTTTTAATAAAACCAAGAGCGGAAAAATATTTCTACTTTATTTTGGGCGGTTGTGCTTTAACGTATTTTATTGTTCACATAGTCGTTATTAAGTTACTGCAATTTGATCCCGCATGGGATTTAAAAGCCATATATGCCGGCGCCATAAAATGGGTAGAAACCGGTACTTTTGATGGTTTAAACGGTAGCAACTTGCATAACGATTATTTTTATATCTTCCCAAACAATCTTGGGGGTATGGTATTTTTAGCTTTTATTTTTAAAATTGCTAACCTTTTAGGATTACATAACTACTTTTGGATAGCAAGCATTTTTAATAGTTTTTTAATTTGTAACACCATTGTTTTAGCATCTTTAATAGCAAAAAACATCTTAGGTAAAAAAGCAGGTATAGTCACCCTATGTTGCTTTATGCTTATGCCGGCATTTTACTTTATGGCTCCCGTTTTTTACACTGACTCTCTTTCTATAATATTCCCAATGCTAGCCCTATACCTATTTACACTAGCAAAAAAAACGCCTAAACTCTGGTTGGAAATAATAATATACTTTTCTTCCGCATTGGTATGCGCTTTAGGAGCGTTGGTAAAAATGCCCGTTCTTATAGTAGGCATTGCAATTTGCATAAGTTTACTATGTAATAAAAAATTTAAAAAATTATTGTTTTATTCTATTCTTTTAATAGTATGTTGTTCGGCTGTTATGGGCACTTTTAACGGGTACGTTTATAGCAAGCATCTAGACAAAAAAATCGCTAGAGAAAAAGAAGTCTCTATACTCTATTGGGTAGACCTTGCCTTTACCGGCGACGGCAATTATAATGGTGATATTTTTTCGATGGCTTCTGACACTTCTATCCCACCAGAAACTAGAAAAGATATGCTAAAAAAAGATATTAAAAAGAAGATAAAAGAATTAAACCTAGATGGAATTATAAAATTATTCGAACGCAAAAACGCAATTATTTTTGGCAATGGCGAAATGAGTTTAGCAGACTTTTTAGATGATTCACCTAAAAACTCCCCTAAAATACACGATTTTTTATTGTATAATGGTAAACACTACGAAACTTATAAACTTATTTGCACGGGTGTTTTTATGGGTATGATTTTATGTATGCTTTTTACAATAAAAAAAGCCTTTAAAAACGACGTTCTTTTTGCAATGCTTTTAAGTGTTTTTGGTATAGCATTATTTTTATTATTTTGGGAAACTAATTGTAGATATATTACCACGTTTATTCCGTTTATCGTAACTTGCTCCGGCATGGGAATACACCAACTATATAATAAACTAACCCCTAAAAAAATAAAACAAATTATTGTAAAAGCAAAAAACATTAACCAAACAAAACAACAAACACCTGCTAATAGCACCTTGAAAAAGGAATTATCTAATAACGAAGATAAAAAATTACAATCCTTACCATACATAACCACAAAAGACTCTTAATTTTTAACAATATAATAAAAAACACTCCGATAAAATGCCCCTAAAAGTTTATAATCTTTTGGGTTTGCATTAAGATTGGAGTGTTTTTCTATTTTTTTAACTATTTAAAGTCCTTTTTTATAACGTGGGTTATTTAATATTCTTAAACAATTTTTTAAACGTGTAAATTAATTTCTTTTAAAACTAAAAAATTCAATCTTCTATCACCACTACGTTTACTTTTTTAGAGTCTACCGCGCAAGAATCTAAGGCGATAATTTGCTTTGTAATATAAGGCTCGTGGCAAGCGGTTTTACCATATTGAGTATATTTTTTTGGATATTTACTCGCCCAAAAACTAGAACAATGATAATGCCCAAAAACAAGCGTTTTATCTTTTGGGTACAACCCCTTTTGGTAGGCTTGTAAAGGATTAGTCCACCTTGCCCTTTCCCACAAGGCAACGTTTGCGTTACGCCAATTGTCGTCAAACTCGTATCCACCGTCTTTTAGCGGTACCCATGCGTGCACGAAAACGTAGTTATTAGTTTCGTAATAGTCTAGCATTGTTGGTATTATATTTTTTATATAATCCGTTTGCCTAGCCCTACGCTTAAACTCGTAAAGGCAAGTAGTAGCCTCGGTAAAATCTAAATCTATTAGTTCTAAAATCGTTTGAAAAGTTCCGTTTTGATAGTGGTGAGTATATTTTACTTCGAACATATATTTAGCATAGTTTTCTACGAGTTCTATCGCCAAATCTTCGTGATTGCCTTTTATTAAAATTATTTTATCTTTTTCTATTAACTCCATAATAAAACTTTGCAACTCTTTTGCTTGACTTCCCCTATCAAACAAATCGCCACAAACTATTATTTTATGCTCGTTATTATTTATATCAAAACCCTTTTCTTTAAGGGCAAACGTCCACTCGTTTAAAAACCCGTGAATATCTGCCGAAACAAAATATTTCATATATCCCCCAAATCCTTAATACAAATAGGGCTATAATAAGCATATAGCCCTACTTTTTAAAGTTTTCTAGTAAAAATTGTAGATTATTCTAAAGTATAATTTCCTTCTGGAGTAATCTTTAAATCCGGTATTAACGCTAGGGCTTGGCTAAACCTTGCCTTAATAACGTCGCCAACGTGAGCGTATCCTAATTGGTTGCCTAACAAACTAAACAACCCTTTTTCGTCTACTAGTCCGTTTATTTTTATTATTTGCCTTAGTCCGTTTGCTAGTTCTTGCAAGTCTATTTGCTTTGCTTCTCTTTTAACAACTTCCCCTTCTTTAGGAACTCTTAGCATTGGTATTGGCGCAGTAGCGTAAATAAATCCGTTTCTACGCTTAA
>JAGAUH010000144.1 GCA_017620875.1 Clostridia bacterium | reverse complement strand
TAGGTCTTGTAATTTTACTTTGTTAAATTACTGACTTTTAGTCGTACTTTGACGCACTAGGCTCGACAAATTTTTTAAGATTTGGTAGACCTTGTTGGTCTTTATATTTTTTACTCCCCTTAAATAGAAACGGGGAAAATTGGATAGTTATTAAACCGACCTAAATAATGAAAGGTTTAAACTTTCTAGAAACGAGCAAGACAAGGCTCGACAAAATTATAGGATTTTGCTAACCTTGTTGGTTGCCAAAGTCTATAATTTTGGCAGTAACGCAGTATTGCGAAGTTTATAGGAAGTTTAAAGAAAGTTCAAAAAATGCGCCTTAAAAATAAGGCGCATTTAAATTTAAAATAAATTAGTATTATGGAATTAAAGCCAAGATAAAGAAAGTAATCATACAAACCATAATAATTGCAATGCAAATACCGGTTAGCACTTTTAACTTATGCTCTAAAGTTTTGCTTTTGTTGTGTCCGTAAAAAGTATCGGAAGAACCGCCACCCAAAGCACTCATACCATCTGAGTTGCCAGGTTGTAATAAAATTACTACTAAAACAAATAAAGCACAAACAGCGGCAAGAACCACGCAAATAATACTAAGCGCCTTATAAAGTTCGCTACTTATTAAAAGATTAGATAAAACTGAAGCCATATTATCTCTCCTAATTACAATATTGATACAGTTGCTATTTTAACATCTTTTTTTATTTTTAGCAAGTGTTTTAATATATATTTTTTATTTGATTAAAGATTTTCCACTCATTTCGGCAGGGATTTCTTCTCCCATAACTTGTAATAGAGTTGGAGCAATGTCCGCTAATATTCCGTCTTCTCTTAAAGTTACATCCTTAAATTGTTCGCTAACTAAGATAAATGGAACGGGGTTAGTAGTGTGAGCGGTAAAAGGTGATCCGTCTTGCTCTTTCATGCAGTCGGCATTTCCGTGGTCGGCAGTAATAAGCGCGCTACCACCTTTTGCAAGTATAGCCTTAACTATTTTATCCATACAATTCTCTACGGTTTTAACGGCGTTAACCGCTGCATCCATAACACCGGTATGTCCTACCATGTCGCAGTTTGCATAGTTTAAAATCATAACGTCAAACTTGTCTAAAGCAAGTTCTTCTAAAAATTTATCGGTAACTTCTAATGCGCTCATTTCTGGCTTTAAGTCGTAAGTGGCAACCTTTGGAGAAGGTATTAAATCTCTAAATTCGTTTACTTCTTGCGCTTCTTTACCGCCGTTAAAGAAAAACGTTACGTGAGCGTATTTTTCGGTTTCTGCAATACGAAGTTGAGTATAACCTTTTTTAGCAAGATATTCGCCAAGAGTGTTGGTTAATTTTTGTGGTTTAAAGGCAATTTTTACGTTTGTAAAACTAGCGTCGTATTGAGTAAAGCATACGTAGTATGGATTTAAAAATCCTTTTGCTCTTTCAAATCCAGCAAATTCCGGCTCAGAAAATGCTCTTGTAATTTCTCTTGCTCTATCTGGACGATAGTTGAAAAATACTATACTATCTCCGTTTTCTACTAGTCCAATAGGTTGTCCGTTTTCGGTGATATTTATAGGTAATATAAACTCGTCCGTAACGCCGTTTTTATAACTTTCTTCTACTGCTAAATATGCGTCTTCAAAATAATT
This sequence comes from Clostridia bacterium, assembly GCA_017620875.1. GTDB lineage: Bacteria > Bacillota > Clostridia > Christensenellales > Borkfalkiaceae > UBA4675. The sequence goes on along the minus strand of JAGAUH010000144.1, from coordinate 8,469 downwards.
ACCTTCGCCTAAAACTAAACTGTCGTAAGCCTTTTTAACTCTATCCCAGTTAGTATCTCTATCCATTGCGTAATATCTTCCCGTTACAGTAGAAATTTTACCAACGCCAATTTCTGCAATTTTATCTTGTAATGCTTTAATATATCCCGCACCGCTCGTTGGAGGAACGTCTCTACCGTCCATAAACGCGTGTACGAATACTTTATTTAAGCCACTCTTTTTAGCAAGTTCTAAAATAGCGTATAAGTGAGTTATGTGGCTATGAACTCCACCTTCGGATAATAGTCCGAATATATGAAGCGCTTTATCGTTGTTTTTAGCGTTTGCAACTGCGTTAAGTAGTTCTTCGTTAGCAAAAAAGTCGCCGTCTTTAATAGATTTGGTTATACGAGTAAGTTCTTGATAAACAACTCTACCTGCACCAATATTTAAGTGTCCTACTTCGCTATTGCCCATTTGACCATCAGGTAGTCCTACGTCTAATCCACTTGCACCAAGTTGGGTAGAAGGATAAGTTTTTGCTAAATTTTCTATAACTTGTGCATTAGCAGTTTTAATTGCGTTACCGCAATCGCAGTTACGATATGCGTAACCATCCATAATTAACAAACAAACCGGTCTTGTTTTCATATTAACTCCTAAAATATTTATAAATTAAATTCCATTAAGTATTATATATTATTTACAAATTAAAATCAATTAAAACTAATCAATTAAAACTAACTAATTATTTTTTTAATACCTTATTTTTAAAATCTATATTGTTTTGCATCAACTCCTGCAACGTTACGGGCTCAAATTTGTTTACGTCTACACCAACGTTTAACGCGTTTTCTTTATTAAACAAAACGTAGTATTCTTCTCTAACGTTGTTATGTATATGCCCATGCAATAAGTACCCTAGTTTTTTACTACCAACTTTTCGACTATTTTTCCACTCTAACATAGGATAATGAGAAAGCGTTATAACTTTTTGCTCGTGGCAAATTTCTACTATTTTATCCGCTATTATTAAATTGTAATCGGACAAATTGTTTATTTTGTTTAGCCACTTGCTATCGTGGTTACCCATTACTAAAATTTTAGTGCCGTTTAACCTAGATAAAAATCTTTGTGGTTCGGGTTCTTTTTCCCAAATAAAATCTCCGACTATATAAACTTTGTCCCCCTTTTTTACTTTTTTATTCCAAGCCGAAATTATATGTTCGTCCATTTCTTCTATAGAACTAAAAGGTCTATTACAAAGTTTTAAAATATTATTATGTCCCAAATGTAAATCCGAAGTAAAATATATCATAAATCCCCCTATACGTTTATAAATCGTATTTTAAAAAATAAAAAACGGGAGTAGAAACTACTCCCGTTAAAGTTTAATTAAGCACTCAATTACTTGTTGTAATTAACGATACCTGCAAAATCTTCTGCTTTTAAAGCCGCTCCGCCAATTAAACCACCGTCTATTTCTTCCATAGCCATAAGTTCTTTAGCGTTGCCAGGTTTCATACTTCCGCCGTATTGAATTTGTACTTGCGCAGCACATTTTTCGCAGAATAATTCGCCTAGAGTTTTACGGATAAAACCGATAGTTTCGTTTGCTTGTTCGCTAGTAGCAGTTTTACCTGTACCGATAGCCCAAACAGGTTCGTATGCGATAACGATTTTAGTTAAATCTTCGATACCCTTTAATCCTTCGGTTAATTGTACTTTTAATACTTCTTCAGTTTTGTTTCCTTCTCTTTCTTCTAAAGTTTCACCAACGCAAACAATAGGTGTTAAACCTTTTTTAAGAGCAGTTAAAGTTCTTTTGTTTACAGTTTCATCGGTTTCGCCAAAATATTGTCTTCTTTCGCTATGTCCGATAATAACGTATTCTACACCAAGTTCTAATAACATATCTGCAGAAATTTCGCCTGTAAAAGCACCGCTTTCTGCCCAGTGAACGTTTTCTGCGCCTAGTTTAATGTTAGAACCTTTAATTGCTTGTCCTACTGCGTAAATGTTAGTTGCTGGTACGCAAACAACAACTTCGCAATCTGCGTTTGCAACTAGTGGTTTTAATTCTTCTACTAGTTTAACTCCTTCGCTTGGAGTTTTGTTCATTTTCCAGTTTCCTGCAATAATAGCCTTTCTCATTGTATATCTCCTTAATATTAATCTTTATCGTTTAAACAAGCAATTCCCGGTAAAATTTTACCTTCGAATAACTCAAGTGATGCTCCACCACCGGTAGAAATGTGAGTCATTTTATCTTTGTATCCTAGTTGAGCAACGGCAGCCGCGCTATCTCCACCACCGATAATGATAGTTGCTCCGTCTAATTCTGCCATTGTTGCGGCAATAAACTCTGTTCCTTTAGCAAGGATAGGGTTTTCGAATACGCCCATAGGTCCGTTCCAAATAACGGTTTTAGCGCTCTTTAATGCTTCTGCAAATAATTCTCTAGTCTTAGAACCGATATCACGTCCCATATAGTCTGCAGGGATTTCGCCCGCAACGAATTCTTTAACTTCGATTTCCGCGTCGATTGGGTTAGGGAAAGACTTAGCGGCAACAGAGTCTACAGGAAGTAAAATCTTTTTGCCAAGCGCTTTTGCCTTTGCAAGCATTTCGTTACAGTAATCTAATTGCTCGGTATCAACGAGTGAAGTACCAACTTCCATACCTTGAGCCTTTAAGAAAGTATAAGCCATACCGCCACCGATAATTAAAGTATCGCATTTTTCTAATAAGTTAGCAATAACTTTTAGTTTATCTGCAACTTTTGCTCCGCCAAGTACCGCAACGAAAGGTCTTTCTGGTTCTTCTAGAGCCTTAGCCATAACAGATAATTCTTTTTCGATTAAGAAACCGCATACTGCAGTTTTTGCAAAACCATATTCTGCAATAGCAGCGGTTGTTGCGTGAGAACGGTGAGCAGTACCAAAAGCGTCGTTTACGTAGATATCGCAAAACTCTGCAAGTTTTCTGCAAAGTTCTTCTTCTCTCTTTTCTTCGCCCTTTTCAAATCTTGTATTTTCTAATAAAACAACTTCGCCGTCTTTAATTTCTGCAACCGCCTTTTGTGCGCTTTCGCCAACTAGGTCAGTAGCAAATACAACGGGTTGTCCTAACTTTTCTGCTAATTTTTCTGCAACAGGCTTTAAAGTAAATTTTTTAAAGTCGCCCTTTGCTTTTTCTAAGTAAGCGGCAGTTGCTGCTTCTCTCTCTGCTTCAGGTAGCGCTTCTACTGCTTTCTTTTCTTTTTTGTTTAGTCCAAAACCTGGGGTTAAAACGTTGTGTGGTTTACCCATGTGAGAACATAGTATAACTTTTGCGCCTTGCTCTACTAAATATTTAATAGTAGGTAGCGCTCCGTCGATACGGTTTTCGTCTGTAATAACTCCGTCCTTCATAGGAACGTTAAAGTCTACTCTTACAAGACATTTTTTGCCTTTTACTTGTACGTCTTTTATAGATTTTTTGTTCATGACAAAACTCCTTAAATATTTTTCTCTAACTTATATATTATAACTAAATTTGCGCTTTGTCAATAATTTTGGCTTTTTTAGGCATTTTTATAGTAAAAATTTTTTTGGATAGATAAATAAATTTATCTAATATAGGAAAAATTAACAAACTAGACACTACGTTGTATACCGTATGGAAATTTGCAAATTTTCTTTGAGCGGTAGAACCTAAAAAAGTAAATAAAAAATCTAATTTGTCCGCAAGTAGCATATTTATAGGAAAAAACAAAATTAGTCCGAAAACGTTTACTAACAAATTAAACGTTGCGGTGGTTTTTGCCAAATTACTTTTTCCGCTAAGCGAATAAAAAACGCCAATGCAACTACCAACGTTTGCACCGAGTATTAAGTATACGCATTGGTTAAAACTAATTAGGTTTTGGCTTGCAAGCACCACCATAACACCCGTTAAACTAGCCGAAGAAAAAGTTATTGCAGGAACTAGTATTCCGTATAGCACTAGTAGAAATGGATTTTGCGTTTTAAATATGCTTTTAAAAAACGGCAAAGTGGTAAAATAGTCCATTTTTGCGCCTATTATATCTAACCCGATAAAAATAAAACCAAACCCCAAAAATAAATAGCCTAAATTTTTAAATTTGCCCTTAAAAAAAGAAAAAACAACACCCACAAACCCAACAAAACACGCAATAGGTAACACCGAAAAACTAGTGCCCGATAGCGATATTATTTGGGTAGTTATGGTAGTACCTATGTTTACGCCAAGTATAACCGCACAAGCCCCTTTTAAACTCATTTTATTGCTATTAACTAAACTTATTACGCTTGCGTTAGTTGCAACGCTACTTTGCGTTATTGCGCTAATAACGATACCGCTACCAAAACACTTTATAGTAGAAGAAGAATGCTTATTTAAAGTTTTTTCTACCCTACCGCTAACCAAACAAGAACAATTTTCGCAAAGCATTTTTACCCCTAGCAAAAACACCGCAAGTCCCCCTAAAAACCCCAAAAAATAATTAATAAACATATTTTTACCCAAAATAAATATATGTTTTATGGTTTTTTAATATGATTTATACTGTTTTTTATTATAGGTATAAAAACAAATGGTAGTTCTAAAAAAATTGCAACAATAAATGATTTTGCATATTGATTTACAAGTATCGTTTCGTAAGATTTTCCACCGCAACGAGAACAAGCCGTTAACCCTAAATCCTTGCATTTACTCAAAGCAATGGGAATAGAAGAACTATGTAAATAACTACAATCTACAGCGTGATATTTATCTCCCCACTCCGTTTTATACACTAAAGGCTCATAACGTCTAAAACCAAAATTAAATAGCATTGTTAAAACAATTGTTAAAATAAATATAAAACTTGTCCAAAACAAAATTTTTAATACTCTTTTATTTTTCATAATGCACCTACGTATATATTATATATCGAATTTTCGACAATTCAACTATTTGTATAGAATTTTCGATAAAATACGTTTATAAAAAAGGTGAAATTAAGGTGAAATTATGGATTTTATAGAAATTCTTAAAGAATTAATGATAGAATTTAATTTAAATCAAAGCCAACTTGCAAAAAAGATAGGGGTTAGACCAAACCAAATAAGCGAGTGGTTAAGCGGAAAAGCAAAACCAGGCTACGACAACTTAAAAGCCATTTGTCTAGCATTAGACGTTTCGGCAGATAGGCTTTTAGGCTTAGAAAAACTTTAAAACAAAAACGGCTCTACCAAGAGCCGTTTTTTTAACGTAAAAATTTACAATATAAAAATCAAAATAATAAAAAATTAAACTTTCTAGAAACGATATAGGACTCGCCTTTTTTTCATAAGGCAAATTATGCAAAAATCTATTGTTTTAGGGTTGTTTACTCTTTTACCACATACTGCAAGTATAATCTAAACCGAATTTAATGGATTTTGATTTATTATTTTTGCAATAAAGCATATTTTACAAAATTTATTACTTGCTTATAAACCCTAAACTATAAAAAGACTAAATTAGATATGATTAAAATTGGTCAGACACTTTTACCCAATAACGTATCTCACTATCCTTGCTTTTTTCCTTATCGTACTTATATATACCTTCAAAAACAAAATAACCATCATGTTTAGAAAATACAATTCTCTCAACATTATGCCTAACATCAGCCCTTAGTCCACTTGTGTCAAAAGGACGAAGATTTTCTTCTACAATAACATCCCCTTTCTTATAATTTTTCCAGTCGTTTCTAGGTTTATTGTCAATATGAATCATCCAAATTCTTCTGTCACTTAAATCATAAACTGATTTCATATACGCCCTATAATTTTTCCCCAACAACTCATTTAATAACTCTGCATTTGTTCTTACATTAATAACTTCTCCACTTTTCATAACTTTCTCCTTTTATTTATAGTTATAATCTTATTATTTCTATTAGTTTTATTTGTCTAAAAATCAAAAAAATCATATTTTGCGTACTTTTCACAAACTTTTTTCATTTCAATAACCACTGGTAAAATATCATCAATAACTTAATTATAATTATTAAAATATCCAACGTTAACTGGCACTTCATATATTATTCTTCTTGTATTTAAATTCTTTGTCCCTTTTACCCACTTAACAGGTACACTTATCATTGATTCTATTTCTTCTTTACTATTCTCTAAAACTCTAAATAAAGATAAATTATCTCGAACGTAAATGTTTATTCTTATTTTTTTCTCTCTTACTAAAAAATCTATAGAAAGAGCATTATCAACAAAACTATGGTTTTTATTTATTACAGCCCAGTACGTTACTTTGCCCGCCATTTCATGCAAAACTGAAAATGGTTCTCCATTTTCTATCAATTTCTCATCAAATAATTTCCAAAAATTTTTTTGTTCCGTGTTTACATCAATTCTCATATTATTCTCCTTTTAGTTTTTTATTCTCTTACAATTTGTTGAATTTCATATCCCAGTTGCTCTGCTCTTTTAATAAAATTAGGTATATTTAAAATACCCCACTGAGAGCAAACAAACATATTTCCATCCACCAATCGTAAAATTTCATCTTCTTTTGCAAAAAATCTAACTTGATAATCTTTTCTAGATTTAGCAACGTTTTCATATTCTACTACACCAATTGAACCTTGCAATGATTTATCAAAAATCATTTTTAACTCATTACACTTTATCGCTTGATTTTTTAAAACATAATCCTTAACAATTGCCAAAACGAGTTTATTTTTAAGATACACGTTACCGTTATACATATATCTCGTTTTATCTCGTTGTTGTGAACGTTCTTCTATTGTAGTATTTTGTGTAACAGAACATTCCAAATCTTTAACATAAGCATGTTTTTCTTTTTTTAAATTTTCAACCTCTTTTTCAAGTTTTACTATGCGATTAAGCATATCTAAAATAAGTTCTTGATATTCCATTTCAACCTCCTTGCATATATAATATATGTAAAAAATCCAAATGTCAAGTGTTTTTTAATGTTTTTTTATGTTATTTAATGTTATTTTGTAAAAACAGTAAATTTACTCTGTAAAATTAAACAACACTTTATTAAATTTCAATTACTTATTAAAAAGTAAACCAGTCTTTTTAGGATTTTAAAGAATTCATACAAAAAAGTCCTGACATAACAGTCAGGACTTTTGCATATTTAAAGGAACTTATTATATATTTCCTATTATCACGTTATAAGGCTCGCTAAATCGAAAGAATTTGGTTGACCTTGTTGGTGGATTATTATTCCACCACACTTAAATAATGCCGGGTAAAATTGGATAGTTTTAAAAAAGAAAAAGACACTAATAGAAACTAGTGCCTTTATAAAACTTAATTAAAGAGAGTTTAAACTTTCTAGTTGCAAGTAGTGCTAGGAAATCCGCCAAGAATTTTATTAGGGTTCCCGAAAAAGTTTTGTAAAGCAAAAGTTTTTTGGGATTAAGGAAAAGTCGACTGCTAGGTCTTGTAATTTTACTTTGTTGAATTACTGACTTTTAGTCGTACTTTGACGTGAGCGCGTACGTCTGTACGTAACTGCAGATAAGCACAACTTGACAAAGTAGCACTAAGTTTATAGTAATTTTAATACCCGCGACCGGTTAACTCCCCTTCTGTATTTAAGCCTGCAAAATCTTGTTGCCTTAACGCTTCGTAAACGGCAATGGCTACGGTGTTAGATAGGTTTAAAGAACGAAGATTACCTTTCATGGGCATGCGGACGGTGGTGTCGTAATGCTTTTCTAAAAGCGGTTCGGGTAGTCCCCTAGTTTCTTTACCGAAAACTAAAAAGTCGCCGTTTTTATACTTTGCGTCGGAATAAACTTTTTTACCCTTTGTAGAAAAGAAATAAAAAGTGGAATTAGGGTATTTTTCAAAAAGTTCTTCTATGCTGTCGTAAAACCTAAAATCCGCATAGGTCCAATAGTCTAACCCCGCCCTTTTTAAATGCTTGTCGGATAGGTCAAACCCAATTGGCCTAACAATATGCAAAACGCTATCCGTTGCCGCGCAAGTACGGATAATATTACCAGTGTTTTGTGGTATTTCCGGTTCTACTAAAACAATATTTATCATAAGTTTAAACTCCTATTCTAAAATAACACCCCTTTGTTTTAGGGTTATTTCTCTATACACTTTTTTTGTTGGAATCTCGTAAGAGATTTGCTCTTGTGGAGAAGAAAACAACACTTCGCCCGAAATGGTAGTTGCCATACTAAAATTTTTAGAGCAAACGCATATTGGCACGCCGAACAATAAAGAATAAGCCCTAGCAACGATAGTAGGTTTACTGTCGGAAAAGTTAGGGTATATGGCGATTATTAGGTCGGTTTCGCATAAAGACATACTTTTAACCGCTTCTACACAATATAAATCTTCCGCCACCAACACGCCTATTTTACAAGTAGGCGTATTTATAATTTTGTACCCCCCGCCAGAAGAATACCCGCAAGAAGTGTTTTTACTATTCATATCGGCAATACCGATAATT
>JAGAUH010000023.1 GCA_017620875.1 Clostridia bacterium | reverse complement strand
TTAGCGTATACCGATTATACTCTTGGGTTTGATACTTCCGTTAATACCGTAGTAGATGCAATCAACCGCCTAAGGGATACTATGAACTCTCACGATAGGGTAAGTTTATTAGAAGTTATGGGTAGAAGATGTGGCGATATTGCTCTATACGCAGGTCTTGCAGGCGGAGCAGAATACGTTTTAGTTCCAGAAGTTCCTTGCGATATAAACGAAATTGCTAAAAGTATAAAATTTAGCCAAAAAAGAGGCAAAACTTCTAATATGATAGTCCTTGCAGAGGGCGCAGGCAAAAAAGAAGATATAATTGCCGTTATAAAAGAAAAAACCGGTATCAACGTAAAATGTACCACTTTAGGTCATATTCAACGTGGTGGATCGCCTACCATGGCAGACCGTGTTCTTGCGGCAAGGCTTGCCGTTAAAGCGGTAGATTTACTTTGTCAAGATATTGGTAACCGTGCCGTTGGTATCCGCGAAAATAAAATTATCGATATGGACATTAAAGAAGCGCTTGATATGGAAAGGGTGTTTGATAAGGAGTTATATAACATAGCCCACTATCTAAGCCTATAAACTTCCTATTTGCTACGTTCTACTTTGTTGTGTTGCGTTTTACTTCGGTTACGTACAGACGTACGCGCTCTCGTAAAGCCTCACACGCCTCGTATAACTTGCAACTAGAAAGTTTATACTTTCATTATTTAAGTAAAATTGTATATTTGCTACGTACTACTTTGTTGTGCTACGTTTTACTGCGGTTATGTACGGCAAGTACACGCCCTTGTCTTTTTTACGGGTTTCCTAGCACTACTTGCAACTAGAAAGTTTATGCCGTCTTTATATGGGGGTGCAAAACTTTTAACAACCTTATTTAATAAATTTGCTTTTAACTATTTTTAAAAGTTCGTTTGTTGTTAGGTTGGGGTAAAAATTTAGCTTTTTTAACTATTTACTTGTTTTTATGGTTGGTTTTTGCTTGCTATAAACTTTTTGGCTTGGTATAATATGTTAGAAAATATATAAAATAATATTTAAAAAATATTAAAAATTGTAAAAAACGGCGGTTAGTCGTTAAAAATATAGTAAAAAATTAAAACAAAATATTTAAGGAGAACATTTATGAAGAACTTAAAGGGTGCATGTATGTTTGCACAATCTGGTGGACCTACTTCTGTTATTAACGCAAGTGCAGCAGGTGTATTTATCGAAGCATTAGCACAAAAAGATGCTATTACTGCAGTTTATGGTGCTGCTCACGGAATTAGAGGCGTTTTAACCGAAGATTTTTACGACATTAGCAAAGAAGATATTAAAGAATTAGAACTTTTAAAATATACTCCTTCTTCTGCTCTTGGCTCTGTAAGATACAAACTTAAAGATGCTTCTGTAGACGATACGGATTATAAGAGAATTGTAGAAGTATTTAAAAAATACAATATCCGTTATTTCTTCTACAACGGTGGAAACGACAGTATGGATACTTGTAACAAAATTAGTAAATATATGCAAAATTCTGGTTGGGATTGTAACGTAATCGGCGTTCCTAAAACGATCGATAACGACCTATTTGGTACAGACCACTGCCCAGGATATGCTTCTGCCGCAAAATATATTGCAACTACTATTATGGAAATCAACCTAGACGCTAAAGTTTACGATACCCCAATGGTATGTATTATCGAAGCAATGGGTAGAAACGCAGGTTGGCTTACTGCTGCCGCTGCTTTAGCAGGACACAAAGGCTTAGGCGCAGACTTAATTTATTTACCAGAAGTTGCTTTCGACGTAGATAAATTTGTAGAAGACGTAAAAGCAGTTTGCGCTAAAAACGGAAACAAATGTATTGCAGTTGTATCAGAAGGTATTCACGATAAAAACGGTAAACTTGTTTGCGAACTAGTTGGCGAAGTTGCTAGAGATAGTTTTGGACACGCACAACTTGGCGGTGTTGCAAGCACTCTTGCTAACTTAATTAAAGCAAAAACCGGATTTAAAACTAGGGGTATAGAACTATCTTTAATGCAAAGATGTGGCGCGCACCTAGCAAGTAAAGTA
>JAGAUH010000143.1 GCA_017620875.1 Clostridia bacterium | reverse complement strand
GAATTTACTTCTTTATTAAAAGGTTTATTAGAAGAAGCTGATACTCAAGTAGTAGATAAACAAAAACAAGAAATACAAGAAATCGTTAAAAAATTACCTTACGCTAATTTAGATTTGTCTGCATTTAATAAAGACGCTTTAATGGAAATGTTTAACTCTCCAAAATGGCAAGAGTTGTCCGAGGCATGTTTGGGTTGTGGTACTTGTACTTTTATTTGCCCAACTTGTCAATGTTACGACGTAAAAGATTTTAAAACGGCAGATGGCGTTCAAAGATTTAGGTGTTGGGATTCTTGTATGTTTGCAGATTTTACAAAATGTGCACACGGAAACACAAGACCTACTCAAATGCAAAGATATCGTCAAAGATTTATGCATAAGTTAGTATATTTTCCATCTAATCATAATGGGGTTTATTCTTGCGTTGGTTGTGGAAGATGTGTTCAAAAATGCCCACAAATGCTCAACATAGTTAAAGTAATAAAGGCTTTAGGAGGCAAAAATGGCTAATTTCGATGCTTTAATCCCAATGCTTGGGGTTGTAACTGATATAAGAAGAGATACTCCAGACGTAAAAACTTTTAGAGTTACTAGTATAGGTGGTGGAAAACCATTTGAGCATATACCTGGTCAATGCGCATTTTTATCAATGCCAGGCGTAGGTGAAGCGTTATTTAGTATAACTAGTAGTCCAACTAATAAAGAATATATGGAATTTTCTATTAAAAAGTGTGGTTGCGTTACAGAGTGGTTACACCAAATAGAAGTTGGTCAACAAATTACTATCCGTGGACCTTACGGAAACGGGTTCCCTGTAGAAACTGATTTTAAAGGTAAGGATTTAGTGTTTATTGCAGGTGGTATAGGTTTAGCGCCATTAAGAAGTATCATAAATTACGTTAGAGATAAAAGAGAAAATTATGGTAAAGTAACGGTTATTTACGGCTCTAGAAGTGATGCCGATTTAGTCGATTACGAAGAAATTAAAAACGAATGGACTAAAGAGCCAGATTTTAATATTTATTTAACGATAGATAGAGAAACCGAAACTTGGGATGGTCACGTTGGTTTTGTCCCTAATTACATAAAAGAAGTTGGTTTAGATAATACTGCAACTGCAGTACTTTGTGGCCCACCTATTATGATAAAGTTTACACTTGCAAACTTGCAAGAATTAGGTTTTAAAACAAACCAAATTTTTACCACGTTAGAACTTAAAATGAAATGTGCAATAGGTAAATGTGGTAGATGTAACGTTGGTGACAAATACGTATGTAAAGATGGTCCTGTGTTTAGATGCGACCAACTAAACGAATTACCTAACGAATATTAAGAGGTGAAAATATGGAAAATATGGTTAATGTTTACTTTTTTGGTAAAAAATACACGGTACCATCAAGTCTAACTATTATGAAGGCTATGGAATATGCAGGCTATCAATTAGTAAGGGGTTGTGGTTGCCGTAATGGATTTTGTGGTGCGTGCGCTACAATTTATAGGATAAAAGGCGATAAAGAATTAAAGGCGTGTCTTGCGTGTCAAACCAAGGTAGAAGAAGGTATGTACGTTGCAACGCTTCCATTCTTCCCACTCGTTAAAGAAGTTTACGATATTAATAAAGTAAACCCTGCAGAGCAAATTATGATGATGTTATATCCAGAAATCTATGCTTGCGTTGGTTGTAATGCTTGTACAAAAGTTTGTACTCAAGGCTTAAACGTAATGCAATATATAGCGTATGCTCAAAGGGGAGATTTTGCCGCTTGTGCAGAAGAAAGTTTCGACTGCGTTATGTGTGGAGTTTGTTCTTCTCGTTGTCCTGCAGGCATTTCTCATCCACAAGTTGCAGAACTTGCAAGAAGAATATATGGTAAATATTTAGCGCCAGAATCTAAACACGTTTTAGAAAGAGTTAAAGAAATTAACGATGGTATGTATAAAGATTTAATAGAAACTTTAATGAATAAACCTTTATCAGAGTTAAAAGAACTATATAACAATAGGGATATCGAGCAATAAGGAGGAACGGAAAATGTATAATTACACTCAAGAACAACTTGATTCAATGAAAAAGGTTGAGGCGACCAGAGAGCAAAGACTTAAAAACTTGTTTGCTAGAATGAGCGCCGAAGAAAAACAAACCGTATTAAAAGAAAATCACCCCGACTATATCGAGTCTGCTTATGAAGAATTAAAAGTTGGTCCTAACAAGGGCGGCAAAGTTCTTCACGAACTCGCTGACCTTCTCCAAGGTAAGTCAAGAGTTTTAGATATGGACATCGACTTATCTAAACCCGATTACGACGTTGACGTTTTGGTTATCGGTGGCGGTGGCGCAGGTTCTTCTGCTGCTATTGAAGCGGATAATGCTGGCGCAAAGGTAATGATGGTTACCAAACTTCGTATCGGTGATGCTAATACTATGATGGCTGAAG
>JAGAUH010000142.1 GCA_017620875.1 Clostridia bacterium | reverse complement strand
GTGGAACTGTAACCGCAGGTACTACTACCGCAACTACGGATAATGGTACTAGTAGTTTATACGTTGGTAAAATAATAGGATTTTATAACGGCTAAATAATACAAAAAGTGTAAAGATAAAAGATTTTTACCGCAAAATTATAATTTTTACTTATTTAGTTTACACTTATATATACCTTTCTTTTTTAACACACCCCAAAAGCATAAGGCTTTTGGGGTGTGTTTTTTGCAAAAAATCCCACTAGAAACTAGTGGGAAAATTTTTATTAATCTTCTGTTGTAATATCGGTAGAATTTTCTTCTAAAGGTTCTTGAGTTTGGCAAGGGCAGGGTTGTAAAGCGTTTTCTTCGTCTTCCCATAAAACTTGATTTTCTACAAAACCTTTTTTCTTTTTAAGTTTTATAATTAGTTTAGCGATATAACCGCTACCAAGTACTAACGCCGTAAACAACCAACCGAAAACTAAGTTTGCCCATAAACCATAATCTTTTCCACCATACAAGCCGTTTAGATATGATCCTTTATTGCATATTAAACTATAAATAGTAGAACCAAATAAAATAGATAAACCGATAGGGGCAATTATTTTTACCGTAATGCTAAACCACCAAAGTGGCATTTTAACTTTTTTAGTGTTTCTATTAATTTCTTTAAGGATTTTTTTGTTAGAGAAAAACCAACCTATTACAATTGTTTCAAAAATACCTATAATAAAGATATTAAATGCGTTGCACCAATTGTCCATTATATCAAGTATTGCTGCACCTGCGCCGGTAGTCATAAGTAGTGCGGGTATAGCCCCTATTATAACAAGCCAAAAAGTTGTTTTTTTCTTATTTATTTTAAATTTATCGCTTATAGCGGTAGAAACTCCTTCCGTTATAGAAAAGGCAGAGTCTATTGCAAGTGTTCCTAAACATAAGTAGAATATTATACCAAATATTGCATTAATAACGCCGTTGTTACTTAAATTTACAATTGCTTGAGGATACACGATAAATGCCGTTGCAATACCCGTGGTGCCAATTTTATCTTCTAGTCCTGTTCCAAATAGAGTGGTAAATAAAACTATGCTAGATAAAATGCTTACAAAAAAGTCGCAGATAGCAATAATAAAACCATCTTTTACAATATTACTATTGTCTGGTAAAAAACTTCCGTAAGCAAACATAACAGCCATCATAACCGACATAGAGTAAAATACTTGTCCTGCTGCATCCGTCCATAAACTAAAATCTTTTAAAGAAGACCAGTTAGGGATAAATAATTCTTTAATACCGTTAAATGCGTGTGGTAAAGTCATACCTTTTATAGCCATAACTATTAAACAAATTAGAGGAACGGGAACTATAAAACTAATAACTTTTCCTATCGAGTCAGAGCCGTTTCTTATACAAAAATATATTAACGCCAAACCAACTATTATACAAATAAGTACGGGTATAGAAATGTTAGAAAATCCTTTTATCGTATAAGTAACTTTTGTTAGTTCGTTAAAAAGATTGCCTGCTTCTATCGTTTTGTTTGGCCCCGTCATAAAGCCAAACTTAAAAGAAAAAACACACATCATAATTACCCAAGCAAATAAAACCGAGTAATAAATGCTAATAACAAAGGCGTTGCTAACGCTTGCCCAACCAATAGGCTCTGCGTGTTTATTAATTGCTTTCATACACTCAGGCGCGCCTTTTTTAATTTTTCTACCAATGGCTATTTCCATATATAGTAGCGGAAGTCCTAGCGCGAAAACTAATAGTAAATAAACTAGTAAAAACGCACCGCCACCATGTTTTGCGCATAGTCCCGGGAAACGCCAAACGTTACCAAGTCCTACGGCGGAGCCAACGGCTGCCAAAATAAAGGTAAAACTGCTAGACCAAGTGCCTCTTTTTTGTTCCATAAAAAACCTCTTTTCGTTTAGGTTTTATCTCGTAAATATAAAACCTATAATATAACATTAGTTTATTTTAATATAAATTTAATATTTTGTCAATAAAAAACTTTTTTTAAAGATAAAAAGCCCTAATTTCGTTTTGATAAATATTTGTTTTATGCTAAAATGTATATATGAAAAGGTTAAGGTTTATAAACGGAATTAAAGACGGACTTCCCATATGTTTTGCGTATTTGGCAGTTTCTTTTACCTTTGGTTTGCAAGCGGTAAAAGGCGGTTTAAACGCGTTTTGGGCAACTTTAATTTCTGCTACAAACATAACTTCGGCAGGGCAATTTGCAGGTTTAAAAATGATACAAGACGGTAGTTATTTTTTACTCGTAGGCGTTGCTGTTTTTATTATAAACTCACGCTATATGCTCATGAGCCTATCTCTTTCGCAAAATTTGCCAAAGCATTACGGCACTAAAAAAAGGCTCGTTATGAGCATGTTCGTCACCGACGAAATTTTTGCCGTTTCTTATTCTAAGGGCAAAAATATAAATTTTAGATATTTTATGGGCTTGAGTTTAACGCCGTTTTTGGGTTGGACTATCGGTACTTTACTTGGCGGACTTATAAACTCTCTACTACCTACTAGTTTATCTCTTGCAATGGGTATAGCGCTTTATTGTATGTTTATTGCAATAATAGTTCCGCCGGCAACAAAATCTTTTTCTATTAGCGTTTGTATTGCTATTAGTATTTTGCTATCTTGCATATTTTATTTCGTACCGTATCTTAACAAAGTTCCGTTTGGTATAACGGTTATTATTTGTTCGTTAATAAGCGCAATAGCAACCGCGCTAATTTTTCCTATAAAGGAGGAAAGTTAGTATGCTAAACTTTATTTTAACTATAATTATTATGATGCTAGCAAGTTATTTACCAAGGGTAATTCCGCTAGTGTTCGTAAGAAAAGAAATTAAAAGCGTGTTTTTAAAATCGGTACTAGCGTATATGCCTTATGCGGTACTTGCAAGCCTAACTTTCCCTAGTATTTTTTATTCTACGGGTAACTTAATAACCGCTAGCATAGGCACTGTAGTTGCGCTAGTTATGAGTATTTTTAAGGTAAATATGGCAATAGTGGCGGTTGTTTGCGTGGCTTTAGTTTACGGGCTAGGCTTTGTAATATAAATTTAAGCATAGATTTATCTATGCTTTTTTATTGACAAAATAATATTTTAGTGGTATATTGTTAGTAGTTAGCATAGGCTAACCAAAAGGAGTGTTATGATAACCGAGACTTATATAATAAAGGGTATGCATTGTTCGGCTTGTGCCATGGGTGTAGAAAGGGCGGTTAAAAGGCTAAGCGGTGTAAATAGTTGTTCGGTAAATTTAATAACGGAAAAAATGACCGTAGAATATAACGAGCAAGAAGTTTCCTTTGAAGATTTTAATAGGGTAATAACAAAGGCGGGTTTCGTTATTTTAAAAGAAGAACCCGTTAAAAAGCAAAAAAGAGATTT
>JAGAUH010000141.1 GCA_017620875.1 Clostridia bacterium | reverse complement strand
CCTTTTTGCCGTTTACTATAAGTTTAATTTCTAGTTCTGGACAATTTTTGCTACCAATATCAACTTGATTTGCAACGTCGCCATCGGCAGTACAAATAATTGCTTTTATACCTGCGGCTTTAAACCTATACTCAAAATCGTGTTCTTGTAGTTGGTTTGGTGCAGGTATTGCTATTGCACCGATTTTGTTGAGCGCTAGCATACTAAACCAAAATTGATAATGCCTTTTTAAAACTAGCATTACTCTGTCGCCTTTTTTGATACCTAAAGAAGTAAGATAATTTGCCACCCTATTACTTTCTTTTTTCATATCGGAAAAAGTAAATCTTTTATCGGATAAATCTTTTGCAACGTACATCATTGCAAGTTTATTAGGTTCTTTTTCTGCTAAGGCGTCTACTAAATCGTAAGCAAAGTTAAAGGAGTCGGTATTTTTAAATTTAATAGAAGTAGGAGTTCCGTTTTCATTTTCTACTACGTCTATAAATTTTTTGTAAATTCTATCTTTTTCGTCACGCTTTTTAATCGTTTTTTCTATTAAAGGTTTTGCCTTGGTAAGTTCTGGAATAGGCTCGCCCGTAGGGTTTAACACAATTGCGTAAAAACTACAATCTTTACCACCAACCGCTATCATACCATGTGGTGTAGAAGAATTGTAATAAATGCTATCCCCTGCAGTAAGCACTTCTTTATGGTCGCCAATTTGTACCATAAGGCTACCCTCTATAACGATATCACACTCTTGACCTGTGTGGGTAGTAAGTTCTATTTCTTTATCTTGCGCTTCTTTAGAATATTCGCACTTTACAAACAAAGGCTCTGCAATTCTGTTTTGAAAAGCATACGCCATATTGTAATAGGTCATTTTATGCGCTTGGCTAACCTTTTGTCCTGCACCTGCCCTTGTAACCGTGTAAGAAGATAGTTTTGGACTATAACCTTCTATAATGTCGGTAACGTTTACCCCTAACGCGCTAGCGCAACGATAGATAAAAGCAAAGTTAAGGTCGCTATCACCATTTTCGCATGCGATATACTCTTGTACGGAAACACCGGTTTTATTAGCCATTTCTTCTTCTAAAATGCCGGCAATTTCTCTTAAGTCTTTAATTCTTTTAGAAATTTCTTTAATTTTTAAGTCTAAACCATTCATACGTACTCTCCGAAAGGGGCTTGATAAAAACAAAACTCGCCCCAAAGTTATTCTTTGAGACGAGTATTTAACCCGCGGTACCACTCAAATTGTAGTAAAATTTACTACCTCTCTCGGAATCTAATAATCCCTATGTATTAACGCAACAATAACGGAAAAATTCTACTAACCTAAAAAGGCTTTCTTTTTTTCAACTCGGAAGTTACAAAGTTAAATTTAGTTCCTATGGCTCTCAGCAAGTGCCATTTCTCTGTAAGGCTATAATTTACTTACTCGTCGTCTCTGTTTTTATTTAATTTATATAAATTTTATCACTCATAAAAAAAAATGTCAACAAAATATTAATGATAATTATATATTTTATATAAAATTAGGCGGTAAATAGTGGAAAAGCATAAATATTTAATTGTTGTTTTTAATCTTCGAAACCAAACAAGTCGTTGGGAGTTATATCAAACCTTTTACAAAGATATACAATTTTTTGATAATCTAACTCAATCTCGCCACGTTCGTAATCGCTATAATCGGATTGATATTTACCAAGTTCTTTGGCTATTTGAGTTTATGTAACACCTTTTAACTTTCTTGCAAATTTTAAATTTTCACCCACGATTTGTGAAATAGTTTTTTTATTTTCCATAATGGTATTAGTATAGAAATATTTTCTATAAAATACTTGACTTATAAGAATTTTTGCTATATAATTATTGTAAAAAAAAGAAAAGGAGTTTTTATGGAAGCACAAAAGCAAACACTTTCCCAAAAGGAAGAAGAACAATTTTTACAGCACAAAAGCAAGATATTTTTAATTAATATCTTTGATTTATTTGCTTATTTTACAACAATATCGGTATTTATTTTGTATTTATTTTTCCCTTTATATAAAGATAATGGCGACAGTTATTCTATTATAGAAGTTATTTTTAGAACGTTTAAATATCGTGATACTTTTGATATTATTTGCGTTTCGTTTTACCTAATTGATATTACTTTTGGTACTATTGCTACCATATGTTGCGTTAATAATATTATTTCATTTTTTAAGGGTAATAAAATCGATAAAGACTATAATGGTAAAATTGTTTTTAAAGAAATCAGTACTAATCTGTACGTTAAAAACAATATTTCTTTTTACGAATCTTCCCCAATAACTTTTATACT
>JAGAUH010000140.1 GCA_017620875.1 Clostridia bacterium | reverse complement strand
GTAATTTAACAAAGTAAAATTACAAGACCTAGTAGTCGACTTTTCCTTTATCCCAAAAAACTTTTATTATGTAAAACTTTTTCGGGAGCCCTATATTATTTCTAGAAAGTTTAATCTTGTGTTTACTTAGGTTGATTTTAGCAACTAGCCAATTTACCCCGTTTCTATTTGAGTAGGGGGTATAACTAGCCTTGTATTGCTTGCAGTTAGAAAGTTTAATTATTTATATTGGGATAAATTTTTTGTAAACTACGCACTGTTACGTTATTATAAAAATTGCTTTTAACAAATTTTACGTTAAGGAGGAAATATGAAAAAATTTAAAATTGTCAGTTTAATTTTGGCTTTGGTTTTAATTTTTCCTATATGCTTAACCGCTTGTGGCAAAAACAAGCCAGAGCAACCAATTTCTAGTGGGGCGGAAATTTTAAACCATAAAGAAGACCTTGCCGAAGTGGCTTTATTATTAAACGGCTATACTTTACAAGATTCTAATTTTAATGATTTAAAAGGACAAGTGGCAAACTACGTGCAAGAAAGCGCTAATTCTTTACCACAAGAAACCCTAAACAATTTTGCAACGGAAGTTTTAAAAGTTAGTCAACTAAAAAATTCGGTTATTTCTAACCTATTAAATAGTTGTAAAAACTTTTATATAAATTTTCAAAGTTTATCGGATAAAGCAATGGAGTTAAAGGATAAATACGAAAACTTAGGTTATCACCAAGACCTTATTGATACGTTTAACGATATTGCTTTGGCTTTCGAAACAAAAGAATCTCACGAAATAGACCCAACCCCACAAGAAGTGTTAAGCGATGCTTTTAATACTATTACTTATATTGCGAGTTTAGAAAGCTTGCTTATTGAGTCTTTAGCGGAGAGTATCTCTATATTAGAAGTTAGCAACTTTACCCAGTTAGAAAAGGATTATCAAGACTTTGATAATTATTTAAAAAACGCATATAACGGGGTGCTTGATTTTTACACTAATTTACAAAACTTTACTGTGTTTTATGCTAAAAGTTTAATTGCTTTAGCAGACGCACCGCAAAGTCAGTTAGTGGTAAAAAGTTTTCTTTCTCCCGACGCTCTAGTAGAGTTTGAAAATTTAATGACTTCTTTAGTAGAAGAATACGGCGTTGGCAACCAAGAAGTAAAATCTGCCTACCTAAATTTCGTATCTCAAATTTTTAAACATACGCTTAGTCTAGAACTAAAAATTAAAAACGCAATAGATTATCAAACTTTTGCAAAATACACCCGTGCAGAAGCCAAGGCTAAAGTGGGAAAAGTAATAGAAACTTCCGAAGATTATATCGTGCTTTTAGGCTTAGATACTAATTTGAGAAAAGAATGTTTTAACGTTGCTAAAAAAGTTGGACAAGCCGTTTTAGATAACTTTATGAGCGACGAAGATAAAAATATTTTAAGAGAGAGTGCCGACCTATTAAATCAAAACGGATTAGGTTTATTTATTAAAAACTACGTAGATTTATATCGCTACGGCGTAAACTTTATAGGGCACGCCTTAACTAACGTTACCGAAACCGACTTTTTACACGTAAGAGAAACTATTATTGGTAAAGTTGGCAACGGCGAAAAGGCAACCGCTTTATCAAACAAATTTTACGCCGATATACTTTTAAGGGTTTATAATAATTACGGCGCTAAAGATAAACTTAAAAAGATTTTTAACGACGATAGCAGGTTTGATAGCGTTATATTAAACCTTAACAACGTTTCTAACGAATTACCTAACGATTTAATTTTTGAAGACGGAGAAATAACTTATAAAAATATCACGCAAACCAATATAGAAAATATCAATTCTTATTACGGCAATATAGAAATGGAAATTGGTTGGTGGTATACTTCTAACAAAGAGCAAATTAATAACGGAATAAACGAATTAAAAACTTTTATAGCGCCTTTAACGTCTTTCTTTGCTTAAAAAAAGTTGATATAATTTTGGTTGATAAAAAAGTACTAGCAAAACGCATTATCAAAATACTTGCTAATAACTATACTTAAATTAATTTGATAAACGGTATTTTTAGTTTACAAAAGGAGGTTAAACGTGGCAATTGCATACGGTATAATATTTGTAATATCCCTTATTATGCCACAATTATATTTTGCGTGTATAAGAAAAAAGCAAAATGAGCCGTGGTTACTCGTTTTGTTCCTTTGTGTCTTGGTTGTAACGCTTGGATATTTTTTATTATCCATTTCAAAAACGTTAGAGTTTGCATTGTGGGCAAATAAAATAACCTACTTAGGACAAGTGTTTGTGCCTTTGTGTATGTTTATGATTGTTTCTAAACTTTGCGGATACGTTTATAAAAAATGGGTGTTAGGCGTGCTTATTGGCTTAGCCGTAATTATGTACGCAATAGTATTTACTACGGGTTGGCTAGATTGGTATTATACGAGTGTTACGCTAAAATTTGAAAAATTTTCGACGTGTCTCGTAAAAGAATACGGGGTATTGCACCCTGTAAATCTCGTTTACGTTTTAATTTATCTTGTTGCTATGCTAGGCATTTGCATAACGTCGTTAGTAAAAAAGAAAAACGAATCTCAAAAACTTGCAGGATTTATGCTTGCCATCGTTCTTGGTAACGTTGCAATATGGATAGTAGAAAAGATTAGTACTTGGAATTTTGAAATGCTTGCCATATCTTATATTATGAGTGAGCTTGCATACTTTTTCGTGTACCTTTTATTGCAAGATTATATCCGTAAGGTTGACGTGCCTCAGTCCACGGCGGAAAAGACGAGAGTTGTCGTTTTAAATTCTATCCCTAAAGCAGAAAGGATAGAAAGGGTATTAAAATTGCTCCCTGCGGATAAAACGCTTACGGCAAGGCAAATGGAAATGCTCGATGGACTTCTCGACGGAAAAAGTCAAAAAGAAATTGCAGCCGATTTGCATATATCCGAAAGTACGGTAAAATGGCATTTAGGCATTTTATATACAACGCTAAACGTTAGCGGAAAAGACGAAATTTTAGCGCTCTTTAAATAAAACTTAATTTTGACGGTAGTACAAGGTACTATCGTCTTTTTTTTGCCTTTTTTTATTTAAAATTAACAAAAACCTATACCTAACCTATACTAAACCTATACCTTACGGGTAGGCGCAAATATTTTTATATTTGATATAATTATTATAGATAAATATAATACAAGGGATAACTAACGAAAAGGAGGAGGGTTTATGGTAGTAAAAAGATTACAGTTTAACGAGATAGAAGTACCTATCGTAAAAGGGCACGAAAAAGTTATCGACAAAGATTCTACTACCGAATATTTGTTTATCAATGCGCCTAGAGATATATACACGGTGTATTTTGATAGTACAATGCCAATATTTGGTAAAAACGTTTTCGTTGGATGCCAAGAAAGTAGTTGTCTAGAAATAAACATGCAAGATAGAAAAATTTGTTTTTATTGCCCTACGAGAACAAAAGGTCGAAAAGACGCCCTATGGTATTTTAATATCGAGTTTGTAGGTAAAAACGGCGAGTCTTTATTCTTGCCGGGGCAAATTTTGGTAAACTCTGACGAAGTTTATCGCAAAACAGTAGGCGGAAAATTACCTTTCGTCGAAATTTTAGAAAAAATAAAATTAAAAAACACGGATAAAGCCGTGTAAAAGGAGAAGATAAAATGAAGAAAAAGTGCTTATTGGTAACAATATTTGTTTTTTTGATTACTGTTTTTGCTTTTACCTTTACGGCGTGTAATAAGGTTACCACGCTAGAAGAATTGCAAAACGAATTTGGAATCTTTATTGAAGGTGGTGGCTTTGAAAAGGGTTCCGAACTAAATTTTGAAATTCTAACCGAAGATCAGGCGGACGAGATTTTTGATCTTCTTGAAGATTGTGGTATTGCGTTAGATGATACCACAAAAACTTACGTATACGATATTTTCGTAACTAAAGGGGGTTCTGAGGTTCAACCTAACGGAGACGTAAAAGTTAGCGTGCCTGCACCTGTAGACGAAAAGGCAACGGGTTATAACGTTTATCACGTAAAAGATAATGGAGCGGTGGAATCTATTCCGTCTACCTACAAAAATGGTAAAATAACTTTTGAAACGGACGGATTCTCTTGTTATGTGTTTACCCCTACTTACAACGTTATGACTTATACTCTCGCAACGTATAGTACCATAACGATTGATACTAATACTATTACCAACGGAACGATATCGGTAAACGGCGAGCCGATAAACGAACTTTATAAAGACGGCTCGGAAGTTGGAAGTACAATTTTGCTTAAAGCCGATGCTGACGAAGGTTACGAGCTATACTGTTGGTTTATTCAAGGTGAACGTTGTAATACGGTACACGAAAACGAGTTTACGTATACGGTAACAACCGAAGACGTTTCTATAACGGCGGTATTCAAGCCTATTATAACCGAATTGTCGCTTACTTATTTTGATGATACCTTTGTGTACGACCTTGACCTTGTAAAAGGTGTGGAAACTATAACCATTGAGCAATTTTATCATGAGAGCCCTGCAAACAATTATTATCTCGTTGCGGGAATTTTAGATTATTTTTCAAGTAATGGAAATATTAGAATAAAGGATGAGCATGGTAACGTTATTCAGGCGGAACTTTCCGATAGCGTTATTACAACCGAAACTTACGAACTTATTAAAAATAAGAGAAACAAGTTCGTTGCGCTATATGGCTATAAAAATGAAGAATTAAGTTTTAAAATGACCGACGCAACGTTAGCTGCATTTATACCTGATTTTAGCAAAGAGCAAAGAAAGGGTATATCTGTAGAAGGTGTAAACGTAATTGAAAATGGTTTGTACTTTATCGAAGGTGATTGTGAAAACGAAATCGATTGGGAAAAACCCGGCGAATATGCCGTTAAATATTGTTTAGCATCTAATCCGGAAATTTGTAAAACCATTACGGTAAAGGTGCTTGGTGAGAGTACTACTTTTACCGCTTGGGTAAATAACGGTACTATGTTATTAGACGGGGCGGATATCGGCAGTCGATACACTAACAAGTTTAGAAACGGGTACGGAAAGATTACGCTTACTGCAAAAAGCGACGAACACACGTTGTTTAAGGGTTGGTATTTGCTTGATGGTAACAACAACACGCTAATAAGTAAAGACGTTACGTGTACGTTCGAATTTAATAAAGAAACTGTTGTTTGGTGCGAATTTGAATACGTTGCAAGCGAAATAATTCTTGATGGTGCAAATTCGGGCTTTGATACCATTAGTGGTGTAACGGGTATTTATTTACCTGTAGAAAATAGAGTGTTTGATCTTGAGCAAATAGGGGTATGTGCAATAATAAAAGGAGAACCCGAATATCTCACCCTTGACGACTATATTATAGATGATGGTGGATTTAATGCAAATAATCTCGTTGCGGGTGTTTACGTGGTAACGTTTACTTATAAAGCAAATCCAAGCATTAAGGCGACTCATATTATTCAAGTGTTTGGCGAGGGGGGAGCAATAAACGTAGACGTTTCTGTAGATGCGGGCGGAAGACTTGCTTCTGAACTTGCGTTTTCTCAGTACAACGTGGGGGATCAAATTACCCTTACGGTAGAACTTCGTTCGGAAACTGAATACGAATTCCTTGGTTGGTATAGCGTTGTGAATGGTGCGAGCGAAGCAACTAGTTCTGAGACGTTGCTTTCTGCAGATAGAACCTACGTTCATACCGCAATGGAAGATGTTAGTATTCGTGCAAAGATTGAGCCTAAAATCACCCGTCTTTACGTGCTTGGATACGAAGGTGATCCTACTAGAATTAATATCGAAAAATTCTGGATGGATACAAGAGAGTTTATAGTACGCGGCTTTGGTGCGCTTGGCACTAACAAGGTGCTTTCCGAGAGCGAATACAGTGTAGATTTTGGAGGTTTAGACGTAAATAATCCCGTTGTTGGCAAGTACGTTATAACCTATACTTATAACGAAAACCCAGACGTAAAATATTCCGTAACAGTTTACGTATGGGAAGAAGACTATTCGTTTGTTGCTCATCCTTCTAGTTCAAACTTTGGTAAACTTATTTTCGAAAATGAGATTACTGCAGAAGCCGTTGGAAATTACGTGCAAGGAGAATCTGTTACTATAAAGGCTATTGCAAACGAAGGGTTTACGTTTATGGGTTGGTATGAAGTGGTTGGTCAAGAAGAATACGTTTTTGTAAGTGCGAAAGCCGAGTACACTTTTGTAATTGATAAAGACGTTGAGCTTGTGGCAAAGTTTGATGCTCCCGTTACTTCCATTTCGCTAGAAGGTGCTTTTATGGACAATTACGGAAATTGTTATATCGACGCAACCGAAGGCGATGGGTTAGATCTTTCAAACGTTATAGTTTTAGCAGAAAGTATGGCGGGAAGCGTTGCTCTTAACCAAGACGAATATTCTATCGATTATGGTGGTTTAAACGTTTCTAACCTTGTTTTTGGAACTTATACCTTGGTTTATACGCATACGGATAGTAACCTAAAAACCACATTGACCGTAAACGTGTATAAACGCACGTATTGCTTAAACGTTCGTGCCGAAGGCGGAAGATTTGAGTACGATGGCGAAGAAACAAGCATTATGAATCAGTACTTTGAAGACGGCTCTATCGTTATTCTTAAAGCGGTAGAATACGAAAACAACGCAATGCGTGTGTTCCTTGGTTGGTACGAGTACGATTTAGAAGATAGAGTATGGAAGATTTTTAGTACCGATAAAAACGTTGCCGTTACCGTAGACGGGGCAAAGAGAATACTTGTAAAGTACGGCTATGCAACCGTTGGTATAGAAGTTTACGAAACCGACTTTGTTACCGAAAACGGAGTGTCGTATATTAATATCGAGCCTGACACTTATTACGACGAAGAACTTGGTTGCTATGTTTGCACAGGTAGTATCGAAGTTGAAATTGGTAGCGAATACGTGGAAAATTTGGCAAAGATATTTGAGGACGTAACTCTTATCACAACTAATAGCAACGGAAATATAACAGAAGTTTCCGCTAACGATTTGATAATAGAACTTGGCGCTTACAAGCCAGAAATCGGTTGGTATAATATCGTGGTAAAATACGGTACGCTAACAATCAAGTTATACGTTTCAGTTTGGTAAAAAAATAGGCATAACGTTTAAAATGAAACTAAAAGTATAAACGTTTCCCTTGTCCTTTGGGCAAGGGTAACAAAAATAAAAAGGAGAAGATAAAATGAAAACAAAATCGAAAAGTTTGTTGATGGTTTTCTTAATTGCATTTGCGCTTATTTGCAGTGCGTTTGCAATTACGTCACTAAAGGTAAATGCTGTTGCTACTGATCCTACAAAAGTACACGCTGAAACTATTTACGTTGGCGGTGTAGAATTAGGTTTAGGTCAGTACGTAAAGAACGGCGAAACCACGGCAACTACAGGTGAACCTGCGGAAGACACAACTGGTTTTGCTTGGTATACTGAAGACGGAACGCTTGTTCTTGTAGACTACACTTATCAAGGCAAAGGCTACGAATATTCAAGTGGAAAATATGCTCTTGTTTATTCTACCGGTACTCTACACGTTTCCGGTAGTGGCGAAAATATTTTAAAACAAACGCAAAGTTACAATATGGGTATCTACTCGGTAGGGACACTCACAATCGCTCCTATGGGCACTCTCACTATCGAAGGGGACAACTGCGGTTGTTTATATTCTAATAACGAAATTATTTTTGATAAGTCCCTTGGTAAAGTTTACGTAAAATCCACGGGTAACGCTCGTGCTATCGTTTCTTACGATAACGACGATGATGGAGTAGACGAACAAGCAATTATCGTCAATGGCGGAGATATTTACGTAGAAACTTTTTATTCAATTTCCGACCTTATCATTAATTACGGTGCTCTTAAGATATCAAGCCCACAAAACGCATTAGATGAAATACCTAATATCAGTAACTATGATGGTGGCTATACGTTAACCGTTAGTAAAAACGAAGACGGCTCAAATCCTACAACCTATAATCAAGACACTATTACAACCTTTGATACTAGTAAAATTAGTGATTATAAATATCTTAGACTTGCTCCGCCTGCAAAAACCGTAATAGAAAGCGTTTCCGTTTCTAACGTGGTTTTGCCAGCGGTTGGCGAAGGTTACGGCGTTATTTCGTTTAATCCTGAGTCTTATGGATATGGCGGTAATTACGTAATGGATGATATTTGTGTCTACGAATATATCGGCGAGAATTGGGACGTAGTTGAAGAAAGTGAATTAGTGGTGCAATATGGCGTTAAGTACAAATACGAAATGTCGCTTGTTCCTAACGACGGATACACCTTTTCGGAAGATATTACCAATAACGAGGTTTTAATAAACAATCAAGCGGGATTGGTGGGAAGTATCAAAAAAATAGACGCGTTTACTTCTGCAATTAAGGTATGCGTAGAGTTTACTTATACCGCGCCGCCTATTACTTCTATCGAGATTAGGGGTGTAGATCTTCCTAAGGTTGGCGGAACTTCTGACGATATGCAATTTACCCCAGATAGGCTTTATTATGGTGGCGAATATAAAATGGTAGGCAGAAGTTTTGAAAAATTTGATGCTACCGAGTGGGTAGATTATAACTCGGACGGAGACGTTTTAGAATATAACGTAAAATATAGAGTAGGTATTGTGCTTGCTCCTAGTGCGGGCTTTGCTTTTGCAAATTCTATTACTTCTGCAGACGTAACTATAAATGGTAAGCCGGGCGTGTTTGAAACCTTAATAGAGGGCGTAGGCTACGCGGTGGTTTATTACGAGTTTATTATTGTCCCTAACTACGGGATAACTATTGCCGGTGTAAACGGAAGTACAACGGTTGAAGTTTTAATCACTCCCGAAAACTACCAAAACCCGCTTGGTAACGGTAAAGTTTCTTTTAATCCCGAAACCAATACCTTAACCTTAAACGGATACTCTTACGAGGGAGAAGGTTTTGACGACGTTGCAATTAGTTGCGATATAAATAAAGACTTAACGATTAATTTAGTTGGTCAAAACACGATAAAAGTAACTAGCGAATACAGTGCGGGCATTGTTTCAAGTGGTACGGGCAACTTAATATTTACGGGTGATGGCTCTCTTGCAATCACTGCAACGGGTGCGGGTATTGTTATAGACGAGTCAACTCTTACGGTTAAAGGTGGCACTATTACCGTAAATGCACCAAACGCAATAATTACTTGTGGGTTTAAAATGAAAGGCGGAAATTTGACGACTAATTCAGTCGTTGAAGAATATTCAAGTGCCTTTTTTGCAGACGATTTCTTAATGGCAGGCGGAACTCTTATGGTAAATGCAACCGGAGAAGGTGCGTGCGCTTTACATTTGGTTAACTTTATAATGAGCGCAGGATACTTAAAGATTAATTCCGACGGCGAAGGCGTTTATATGGAATATGGCGAAGACTTTTATATAAGCGGTGGTACGATAGAGATTTCGG
Source organism: Clostridia bacterium (assembly GCA_017620875.1). GTDB lineage: Bacteria > Bacillota > Clostridia > Christensenellales > Borkfalkiaceae > UBA4675. The sequence goes on along the minus strand of JAGAUH010000140.1, from coordinate 1,084 downwards.
TAAAGCAAGCGGGTGGCTCTTTTGTAAAATTTATAGAAGGTGCTCATACTTCTGTTTGGCCTTATATCAATGGCGAGGCTATTGAAATAGGAAGTGAAAACGAAGACGGTAGTAACGCTTCGGAAATAGAACTTGATATAGTATTGTATAAATACGTGAAAATTACCGTTGAAATTAGTTATGGTATCCTTATTGCAGATAGCAACGACAACGGCGTTATGATAAACGAAACAAACTGTCAAAACGTTCTTGGCGACGGCACGGTGTCTTATGATCCTACAACCAATACTTTAACCTTAAACAACTACGAGTACGAAGGTGCAGGTTTTGTTGATGGCGGTGCTAGATTTGGAATATTAGTTCCCGTAACTTTGGACGAACTAACAATCGTACTAAAGGGTGAAAACGTAATTAACGTAACGAGTAGTACGGTTGCGAGATTGCGTATGAGATCTTATGGGATATATATTTGGGAAACTGACGTTGTAATTAAGGGTGACGGTTCTCTTGTAGTTAGCGCTATCGACTGTGCAATTAGGGCGAATGGCGAGGACGATTCTAGTTTAGAAATTAAGAGCGGTAATATCGCGTTGATGTCAACCCTTTGTATTAATACCAAATATTTTAAAATGAGTGGCGGTAATTTAGATTTGCGTGCCGTGGGAGAAGAAAGCGGAAGTGCTTACGTGTTCGAATTTAAAATGTCGGGTGGAAACCTTAAAATATTGTCCGACGGAATTGGTGTAGATATGTGGCGCGAAAGCGACGAAGATAAAATTCCTATCATAAGCGGTGGCACGTTAGAAATTTCCGTTGCAGTTGCGGGTATGGCGTTTTGCTATTACGACTACGATAGCGACTTATATGTTGCAGTAGAGCCTAACCTTGTAGACTACGTTGACGACTATAATACGTTTGCTAGTGCAATGCAAGACGGTAGCGAAACGGGTGAATTTAACAAAGAAAATTTATCTTCTTACAAATACTTAAAAATTGCGCCTATAAGCCAAGCGTCTGATAATAACGGATTAGGAACGGGTGCTATCGTTGGGATAGTGGCTGGTTCGGTTGCGGTTGTTGGTGT
>JAGAUH010000139.1 GCA_017620875.1 Clostridia bacterium | reverse complement strand
ATAATTTTTTTTCTTTTTTAACCTTAGTTATACCTAACACGCAAAAAGTAATTCCTGCAATTGTAACCCCAAATTGTAAAAAGGCGTAAATTTGCCCAAAAACAAACACAAAATAAGAGTCTACGTAAAAAAGTTGTAAGTAAAAAATAAAAGCCATTAGCATAACTATGCTAAAAATAATAAGGCTAAAACCAATTACCGCATATTTATTTAGTTTTGTTTGTGGCGATAGGTTTTGTTCGGCATTTATATTATTTTGTGGTGAGTTTACGTTTTCGGTTAGTTTGTTACCGCAATCATAACAAAACTTTGCGTTGTCTAAGTTTAGTTTTCCGCAATTTCTACAATACATTTTTTTTACCCCCTAAATAAATTATATAATAAATAATTTATCGTGTCAATAGTAAAATAAGGCTCTAAAATAACCATTGGTTGATAATAAACTTAAAAATACTAGCGAATTACGTTATTAAAACCATTGTTAATAATTCCACTATTAACTGCGTGTGTTTAATTTAGTATTTCTTGTTTTTTTGTGTTTATTTAGCATCAACCACTAATTGTGACAAAGCCATGAAAAATAAAAAAGGCTACTTGTGGTAGCCTAAAAATTAGTAAAGTCTTATTATAACGTAAGCAAGCATTATTATAGAAATTATTAAAGCGATAATAGATATAACTAACGCCATTATAGTTAAGCCTAACTTTCTTGGGAATTTCTTTTTTAACGCTATACCCGTAACGGAAGGGATTAATGCAAAAAGACTAAATACCAAGTTAAACACGGGTGCCCAACATAAACACAACGCCAAAATAGACAATGGCAAAGCAATAAAACCAAAAAAGTTTGATTTGCCTGTGGGTTGCGTTGGCAAAGTATTATCAGTTTCTTGAGTTGGGGTAGAAACAACGTCGGTTTCTTGCGGGGTTGGTTTAGTCTCTTTTTCTATTTTATAACCGCAACTAGGGCAAAAAACCGCCCCTTCTTTAAGTTTATATCCGCATTGTTTACAAACGCTTTGCGTTGGCAAAGTATTATCAGTTTCTTGAGTTGGGGTAGAAACAACGTCGGTTTCTTGCGGGGTTGGTTTAATTTCTTTTTCTATTTTATAACCGCAACTAGGGCAAAAAACCGCCTCGTCTTTAAGTTTGTATCCGCATTTTTTACAAAACATAATTAACTCCTTTAAATAGTTTTAAAATTATGCAAATAAAAAAAAGGTTGCAAAATTGCAACCGTAATTTATTAAATAGCAATGCCTAAACTCTCTAGCGTTTCTGGAAAGTATAAAGCAAGTACAACGCCTAAAACGCCTGCAAACACCATTGCTAAAACGTAAGCAATAATGCTCATAATAAGGGCGGATTTTGCTTTTTCCGCCTTTAAAGGAAACGCCTTTTTAGTACATAAACCTACAATGCTAAGTGGTAAAGAAACACCTAAAAGCATACAAGGTATAACTATAGTCCAACTAAATATTAAAGAAATAAGCGCTAACACCCAACTAATAGATGCAAAATAGTTTGTCTTTTTAGTAGCAACTTCATCTTCTTTTTTAGGGAAAGTTTTCGTAACGGAAGTTTTATCTATTTTTGCTCCACATTTATCGCAAGT
>JAGAUH010000138.1 GCA_017620875.1 Clostridia bacterium | reverse complement strand
CTATTTGTACAATTTGTTGCGCCTGCGCCAGAGAAGGAAGTATGAATTTCACCTACGATACCTGCAACGTAAGTTGAACCAGTAATATTTCCGTAGTTTTCGCAATTACTGATTTTTGTACAAGCCCAACCACCACCAACTATACCTGCTGCAAATTGTTTGCCTGTTGAAGTTATGTTACCATAATTTTTACAATTAGTAATATTAACTTCCGCTCTGTCTACAACGTTGCCTGCAATAACACCAATTTGGTTATCAGTTCCCGTAATATTTACGTAAATTGTTACCCCGTCTATACATGCTCCGTTATAAAGTTTTCCTGATAGTCCGCCACTAAAACCACAAATAGTCATATCGCCTTTAATGGTTAAGTTGCTAACTTCTCCGCTAAGACCAGAAAACAATCCCATACAATAAGCGGTTGCACAGTCTATGCTAAATGTAATGGTTTTTCCGTTTCCATCAAAATTTCCTTCGAAATAATACCAAGAAGTAGGCCAACCACTATTTGCGCCGTTATAGCAAATAGGTTGCCAAGATTTATCAGATAAATTAATATCGTTTACTAGTTTAAAGTATAATCCTTTACCATAATTTCTACCTAAAGACTCGTAAGACAACTGATACATATCTTCGGCAGTTTCTATTAAGTATGGATCTGCTTGAGTACCTTGTCCTTTAAACAATACGGTTTGAGTTAAAGAGTTAGATGGAACGTAAATTTTTAACGCTTGTTTTGCGGCTAAAAGTTCGGATTCTTCTAACACCGTACCATCCGTTTGATATACGTTAAATCCTCTATAAGTAAAGTCACCCCACCACTCTTCTGTTACTAAAATAACAGTAGTCGTTACGTTACTAGGTCTAGTTAAACCACTTGTACCACTAGTACCATTTCTATCTTTATTAGCGTTATATCCTTCTGGACGATATCCATAACCGCTTGCTATTGTAATAATACTACCGATAGGTAATTCTGCTTTTGTAAACAACACTTTAGAACCCACAAATTTACCTGCTGTTCCCGTTGCGCCAGTACCAGTTTTTATAGTATCCCATCCACTAGCAGAATCGGAGTGCCAATATGACCAGTTTTGTAATTGAAGGTCTAATTTGCTAAATGAGTTTTTAGGAACATAAATTCTAAAATGTTGAGCAGTGCCCCATGGATCTAGATTTGCTTTTGCATTTGTTTTACCAAAGTTAATAGCCCTATAGTTAAAGTTTGCCCACCAATCTTCCGTGATATATATAATGGTATTTGCAGAACAAGTAGTTAACGTTCCTCTAGCAGAATATGCTTGAGTTAAATGTTCCCAACCTTCTGCACGATATCTATATCCACTATCTACGATTATTATAGAACCAATTGGTAAAGTTTGTCTTGTAAATAAAGGAGTTACAACGTAGTTAGGTCCGTTAGTTGCATCGCCTGTTACAAGATTTGGCAAGCTAGTTGCAGAATAATATCCGTTATTAGGCATCCAATTCAATCTATCGTAATTGTCTATGCTAGGTAATAAAGTTTTATCTGCATCGTAATAACTATTAGAATTGCTTGTTTGATAAGGTACGTAAATTTTTAACGCTTTTGCAGCATCTTCGTAAACACCTACTAAACTACTACTATCCGTTTTAGAAACGTTAAACGCTCTATAAGTATATCCGCTCCAAAAACTTTCTGTTACTTCAACAAACTTTGTTTTTATATTTTCTGGTCTAGCAGTTTGTTGTGTATCGGTTATCCAAGCATCTGGACGATATTGATATCCTTCTGCAATTTCTATTATACTACCAACAGGAATATCTTCTTTTGTAAAACGAGTAGAAGACGCTACAAAGTTTACAGAGTTACTTGCCGTAGTAATTAGCGTATTATAATTTTCATTACTGCTATACCAATATGCGTTACCCGTAGGTTTCCAATCGAATAAATACATAGAAGAAACGTCTGGAACACCGTGTTTAGAATTTGTTATTTCTAAAGGTTTTGCTTGCGCGTTTTTAACGCTTTCTAAACAAATTTCTTTATAAGTTCCGTCTACTCCGTCAGGCGCCCAATTAATAGAATCAAAAGATCTACCCGTTAAAACACTAACCATATTTAAAGCAGTAATATAACGACCTATATCCGTAGTTAAATGGTCGTATTGGTCTCTTGTTAGGTTATCGCCTATCATAGAAGTTCTTGCATTTTGAACCGCCGTTCCACTAGGAATTATTGCAACGAATTCTTCTTTGGTTAAAACTTGACTCCTTACACAATCCATAATCATGTTATACATTTTTAACTGATTGCCCGTGCCACCATAACCAGAGTAACCGGAATTCGTACTATTATTTGCATAAGCCCAAGTTTGATTCCATACAAATTTTACGTTAGGATTTGCTTTAGGGTTGTTTACGGTATCGGTTGCAATATCGTATACGTAATCCATAAGGTCTTGTAAGTGCGTATAAGTATCTGCAAGTCCACTACCGCTACTACCTTGTTGGAAAGTAATAAAATCCCAATCGGCATATTTTACGCCTTGCTCTATCGTCCAATTAGTATAAGAAGAACCGTCGAAGTAGCCCTCTCTTTCTAAACCGAAACGATATGCAGGCGAGTTGTTTTGCGCGTTAGACCAATGCGTATCTATAGTACAACCACCAATATATAAATCGGCAACTAAAACGTTGCTAGCATCTATACCTAAAGCCGTTGCAACTTCCCACGCGTGGGCAATGGTATCGTCTGCAAAAGAGTTACCTATCATAAGTACTTTTAGTTTGTCCGCTTGTTTTACGTTTACGGTATAAGAACTATTTAGGTTTGTGCCGTTTAGCGTTACTTTAATAGAATAAGAGCCAACTTTCATAAAGTTGTATTTAGAACTATCTATCGTATATTGGCTTTTATCTATCGTTTTAGTATCACCGTTAGAATAGGTTGCGGTAACGACTAAACTATCCGCGCTAAAATCTTCTGCAAAAGCAAAGTCTGTTTTTTGTCCGCTTAAAGTAATACCCGTGCAAGTAGGCGCTACGCTACTAGAACTAGACGAACTACTAGAAGAACTACTAGAAGAACTACTAGAAGAACTTGGTTTGCTACTAGAAGAACTACTAGGTTTTACCGAACTAGAACTACTAGAAGGACTTGGCTCACTACTAGAAGAACTACTAGGCTTTGCCGAACTAGAACTGCTAGAAGAACTTGGTTTGCTACTAGAAGAACTACTAGAACTTTCTTCTTGTTTAGAACTACTACTAGGTGCTGTTTGCGAACTAGAAGAAGTTTTAGACGCGCTAGAACTACTGTTGGTTGACTGAGTTGTACAAGCAACGGTACCCATAGCAAGAATAAACGTTAAAATAAAAAGTATAAATTTTTTCATGTCGCCATCCTTTTATTTTTTTATTTCTATAATAATTATACTATTATTGTGCGCATTTTTCAATATTAAAACAAAATTTGTTAGTTTACAAATAGTAGTAAGTTTTTACTTTAAATAGTTGATAATCTATAAAAAATTGTTACAATTTTGCCATAACAAAGGT
>JAGAUH010000137.1 GCA_017620875.1 Clostridia bacterium | reverse complement strand
GAAATGTTCGCAGATAAAGACGAGTTGATAAGCTCCTGTCTCGACTCTATGAGCAGCCAGCAGCGCGCACGCATTGCAACGTACCGGAAACGGCGCAGCGGCAATGCCTTGCAGCGGACTTTCAAGCTGGCGTACGAATATATCGCCAACCTCTACATGGTCGAAAGCAGTTTCTTGTCGGACCTGCGCCATAAAATAATTCCATACCGATTTTAACAAAAGGTTTTACAGTTTTAAAGTTATCTAAAAACTTTAAAGTTTCTTCTTTGCTAGAAAAATCACAAGCAATAATTACGTCTTTAGCCATTTACTCCTCCGATTATATCACTTAATTTCTTTATTTTATATTTTTTACATACTATTGGTAAATCTTGTATAATTTCTTTGCATACGAAAGGATTTATAAGGTTTGCAGAGCCAACTTGTACTGCAGTTGCACCTGCTAGCATCATTTCTATAACGTCTTCGGCAGTTTCTACTCCGCCACAACCCATAATAGGAAGTTTTATAGTATTATATACGTCGTTTATCATACGGATAGCAACGGGGAAAACCGCTTTACCAGAATAACCGCCCGCTCTCATAGCAAGGATAGGTTTTCTCGTGTTTAAATTTATACGCATACCTAACATTGTATTTATTAAAGTAACGCCGTTTGCTCCTGCATCTTCGCACGCTTTTGCAATAGATTTTATATCCGTAACGTTTGGCGTAAGTTTTACAAATAAAGGTTTTTTACAATTTTGCTTAACCGCACTAGTAACGTTGTAAACAAGTTTAGCATCCGTTCCAAAACCCATACCACCACCGTGAACGTTTGGACAACTAACGTTAAGTTCTACAATGCCTACTTGCTCGCACTCGCTTACTTTTTTAGCACATTCGCAATATTCTTCTATAGAAAAGCCACCGATATTTGCAACTACGGGCTTATTAAAATAAGTTTTCATTTTTGGCATAATAGTATTACAAACGTAATCTACACCAGGGTTTTGTAGCCCTACGGAATTTAACATACCATTAGCACAATCTGCAATTCTTGGGGTTGGGTTACCAAATCTTTCTTGCGCGGTTGTTCCTTTAAAAGAAAACGAACCTAAAATATTAATATCGTATAAAGAAGCAAATTCTTCTCCATATCCAAAAGTACCGCTTGCAGGAACGATAGGATTATCTAACACTAAACCGGCTAAATTAACTTTTAAATCTACCATATAATTTCCTCCTTAACGAGTACGGGACCATCTTTACAAATACGCTTATTGCCATATTTTGTTTTGCAAGTACAACCCATACAAGCACCAAACCCACAACCCATACGTTCTTCAAAACTATATTGTCCGCTAGTTGTAGTGGTATTATATACCGCTTTTAACATAGGTTCTGGACCGCAAGTAAAAACGTAATCGTATTCGTGAGAAAAATCCGAAGTAACAAAGCCTTTTTCGCCATAACTACCATCTGCAGTTTTAATAATAACTTTATCGACAATTTGCTTAAATTCTTCTTCGTAAAAAACTTCTTCTTTGGTATTAAATCCAAGAATAACGGTAACAGACTTACCTAATTCCTTTAATTTTTTACAAAGATTATACATTGGCGGAGTTCCTACCCCACCACCTAATAAAATAGGTTTTTTAGTGTCTACGGTTAAATCGTATCCGTTACCTAAGCCAAGTAAAACGTCTAGTTGTTCCCCAGGTAACATTTTACTCATTTGCTCGGTACCTTTACCTACGACTTTATAAATAACTTTTAGATAATTTTTACCATAATCGCATATAGATAAAGGTCTACGAAGATATAAACCTAACAATTTAAAATTTACAAACTGACCAGGCCCCGTTATTTTATCGGTATTACCAGATAAAGTCATTTCGTATACACTACTAGTTAGCGGTTTATTTGTTAAAATTGTTAAAATTTGTTGCATAATACTCCTTAGTTAAAACAAATTTTTAATACTATTATCTAAATAAACTATTTTATCGTTGGTTGCGGTTAACATACATTTACCAAACACCAAATAGTTTTCGAAAGGGGTGGATTTTCCTTTAGATAAAAAATCTTTAGAAGAAATTTTATATTCGTCAGTTAAATTTAAAACCGTGAAACCGTTACTTTTGATACCAAACCTTTTATTTGGATTAGTAATTAAAAGACTTAAAAGTTTATCCAACGAAATAATATTTTTTTTAACGAAATAAGTATACATTAAAGAAAAAGCAGTTTCTATACCGGTTATTCCAAAAGGACTATTTTTTAATCCTTTAGATTTTTCTTCTAAACTATGTGGAGCGTGGTCGGTAGCGATAACGTCTATAGTGCCGTCTAACACGCCATTTATTAATTCTTTTTTATCTCTTTCTGACCTTAGTGGCGGATTCATTTTAAATCTACCTTCTTCTTGCAAGTCTTTATCTGACAAAACCAAATAATGTGGGCCCGTTTCGCAAGTAACGTCTACACCGCTTTTTTTAGCGTCTCTTATAATTTGAACACTCTCTTTAGTAGATATATGACAAACGTGATAAGGACATTTTGCTTTGTCTGCAAGCACCAAATCTCTTTCTATTTGCTTATATTCGCTAGCAGAACAAATGCCTAAATGATTATTTGCTTTAGCATAATCACCATCGTGTATATATCCGCCGTTTAATAAAGATTCATCTTCACAATGGGCGGCAAGAACTTTATTTAGTTTTGCAATTCTTTGCATTGCTTCTAGCATAATACCGCTATCTTGAACACCTTTACCATCGTCGGAAAAAGCACAAACGTAATTTGCCATGCCTTCTAAATCGGCTATAACTTTACCCTTTTCGCCAACGGTTATTGCTCCATAAGGTAAAACTTTTATTTGAGCATCTGCATTAATAATTTTTAATTGTTCGTTTAAGTTAGGTAAACTATCTGGTACAGGATTTAAGTTAGGCATAGAAAAAACCGTAGTATACCCACCTTTTGCACTTGCTAAAGTTCCCGTTTTTATAGTCTCTTTATAAGAAAAACCCGGCTCTCTCAAATGTACGTGTACATCTGTAAAACCAGGCGTTATAATATAATTTTTATTTGAAAAAGCAGATACTACTGACGATAATAATTTTTCGTCAGCATGGATAGGAAGATTAGAAGTTAAAATTTGTAAATTTGCATTTTTATCCATAGTATCCCCTAAAAAAATAACCTTGCTTAGCAAGGTTAAACTGATATATTTATTTAACCTTTGTAGGTCTTTTATTTTTTTATTATATATAATATATCATATATTTAAAACTAAAGTCAATGTTTTTAAACAAATTCTTTGATATGAGAATTTATTGGAATATTTTTTGGGTTAATAGAAACGATTTCTTTAAAAATTTCTTCTGAACCGACAATTTCTTTAAACTGATTATCTAAAACGTCATCTAGCAAAAATTTATAGCAACTCATTTCGTAATAAGAAAAAGTAGTTAAAATATAGTCCGCAGTGGATTTAAAAGGTTTAATAAAGTTATCTTCTCCCCAACTAACGTTTTTATATTGATTAATAGTACCTAGCATATCTCTATTTCTAT
>JAGAUH010000136.1 GCA_017620875.1 Clostridia bacterium | reverse complement strand
TTAATTTTTTTTGTGGTTTTTAACTATTTTATACGCCTTACTTAAAGGTTTAAAAGGTTAAATTATTAAACTAAGCGCAATACTAAGCAACTTTTCATTAAAACAACTCAATATTTTTTAATGCGCAATAGCAAAAGAGTTTAGCAAAAAATTTTGCCAAACTCTTTAAATCTTTTTTATTAAATTTTTAAAAAGTTTTTTGTTTTATAAAACAAAATCCATATACATAGCGTACCTAATAGAAAACGCAGAGAAAAACGGAACAAATTGTACCGTTTGATTTTTACCCTTTAAGGTAAAAGTCATTTGCTTGTTATTTACACTTTTAACAATGCTATTTTTTAAAGAGTTATCTAAAACGATTTTTTCTACAATTTTTCCTTTATATTCCGTTTGCTCGTCTAGTTCGTGTTCTTTTTGTTGATTTTCGCCGGCAGGACCTAGGTTTGCAACTAGCATTATTGGACCGTAAAATAGCGTTGCGCTATGGGTAGGATAAAACGCCCTTTTAGAAACTAACCTATATTCCATAGGCAAGTTATACTCTATTAAATCGCCGTCTTTCCACTCGTAATCTAAAAGGATATATCCCGTAGACTTGTCGGCAGACACTTCTTTCCCGTTAATTTTTACAAAGCAAGTATCTTTGCACCAAGTAGGCACCCTTAATTTAATAACGAACTTGCCACCCTTTAAAACTTTTAAGTCACATTTTTCTTGATAAATATAGTCGTTACAAATTTTTAAAGAATATTTTTTTGTATTTAGGGTACAAGGTGTAAACAAGTTTACTTCTACCCCGTTATCTAGTTCGTAAAACACGTTGTATGCTAATTTACTAAAACTTTCCATACCGGTACAACTGCAACACCAAAAAGTAGTATCTAAAGTATGATATACCTTATAGTAGCCAAATTGAGTATTTACGTGATAAGTTTTACAACCTGTTTCTACGTCGATAGAAGATAAAATATGGTTTAGATATACGTTTTCGTAATAGTGCATATATTTTATTTCGCCCGTAAAACGATATAAATAATCTGCAAGTTTTAGCATATTATAAGAGCAACAAGTTTCTTCTGATATTCTACCCAAATCTACTTGCCCCGCCTTTGACCAATGCTCTTGAAAACAAGTACCGCCATTAGAATAAGTACGGCTTAAAACCATATCGAAAAAGTTTTTGCAAGTCTCTAAAACGCTTTCTTCTTTTTCTACTTCGTATTTGGCGCAAAGCCCTAAAAACTTAGGGATAGTGGTGTTTGCGTGTATACCCGTTAGATTATCCTTTTTTAGTAAAATATCGCCATATAGCCCACTTTCCATAAAAAATTCGGCAGATTTTTTAAATAGCTGATTAGAGGTCTCTTTATAAAGATTATACATAACTTCTATCATACCGCCGTACTCTACTTTTAAGGTGTTTTGCCTATCTTGCTCCGACATATTTAGCAAAAAGTTACCACACCACTCGGCAAGAGAAAGTACCATTTCAAACGCTAAATTTGCAATATCTTTATCGGTACAATATAAATAAGTATCGTACAACCCCGTTAGGGTTTTGTGCATAAAATACCAAGGTACCCACGCGTTTGTTCCGTTAGGCAAATCTCTAGTACCCGTTTTTATAATTTCAAAATTTTCTATACCAAAAGCATTTAGATAACCTTTGTTTTTAGGATCTATTTTAGCATAGTTGTCCTGACAAACTTTTAACTCTTTTATCATATAAGACAACCTATCTAAAGCGCTTTCTTTTCCGTTATATTTATAATCCGGCATGCTTTGGGTTAATCTAGCCAAAGCCGAAATATAATGCATTTCGAATTGGCTAGCCCCGTTGCTTTTAATAGAAATCCAACCGCCGTAACTTTCTACGCCTTTTGTGTCAACGCCACAAATTCGCCTAAAATTATATAATAATCGGTCGGTATCTAACTTAAACATAAAATTATCTACGTTAGATATCATATAGTCGTAATACCAACTATTTTTATCTATTAAAACTTCTTGTAAATTAAATAACTTTTTATCCATTAGGTTATAAATCCTTATTAATTATTTTTTTGCTTAATTCTTTTTACAATTACCACAAACACAACTAGCGCAATACCTAAAAGATAATAACAACTATTAATATTGCCACCGCAACCCCTTTTACTAGGTTGTGGTTGTACGCTTGTATTAGGCTTACTACTAGAAGAAATCGTTTCGCTACTAGAACTACTTTCTTGACTAGAAGAACTAGAAACTACTTCGCTAGAACTACTAGGTGTTTGACTAACGCTACTAGAACTAGAACTACTACTTTCTTCTTGGCTAGAAGAACTACTAGAACTGCTTGGCGCTTGGCTAACACTACTAGAAGAACTGCTAGAACTACTACTTTGCTCTTTGCTAGAAGAACTACTAGAACTGCTTGGCGCTTGACTAACGCTACTAGAACTAGAAGAACTACTAGAACTTTGAGTTGATTTTAAAACTAAGTTTTCTTTTGCGGATAACAAGTTGTTAGCAAGTTCTTTTACTTGTGTTTGACTAGTTGCCGTTTTGTTATCGTTTACGTTTTTACAATTATTTAAAACGCTAGAAAAGTTTTCCCAACTTGCTTGAGTGTATAAAGAACCGTTTAAATCTTGTACTTGTTGTAAAGCCGATACTAAATATTTATAGTTGATATCAAACTCGTTAGCCTTTATAAGCATATTGCTAAAAGTAACGTCGCAATATAAGGTTCGTAAGCCTATATATCCACCATCACACTTAACCCCGTCTAAAATATTAGAAAAACTAGGCGTTTCACTATTATTTATATAAACCAAAACGTATCCGTCCGACACGACTATTTTAACGTTTATAGTATGGGTATCGCAAGTTATTATGCCCCCTGCCACTTTACCCATATACGCTTGGTCGAAACGATAAACGCTAATATCTAACGAATTGCTATCTTGCGCTCTTATCAAATGAATATTAAAGGCGTTTATTTTATCTATATCTTTTTGCGCGTTAGAGGCGTGTATATAAAGTCCTGCGTTTATAGCACCACCCACACTAGAAGGCGTAATATCAAAAGTAGTTAAAAATCTTCCGTAGACTTTCCTTTCGGTAATAATATATTTGCTTTCACCTTCCGACGCTAGTTTTAGCGAGTTAGAAGAAATAGCGTTTTGTAAATTGTTGCTATTATAATCTGCGTGTCCAACGTTTACAAAATCTACGTCTTGCTCGTTATAATCGCTAGCAGAATTCTTTTCGGTGGTTTTATCGTAATAGTTTAAATACATTCCGTAACGTATACGATACGCTTGATAAAATGGTACGAAGTTTACGGTTTGATTGTCTGCAGTAAAAGTAAAGGTCATAAAATTGCCGTTTACCGATTTAGTAATGCAATCTTGTAAATCTTTATCTAAAATCATATAGTTTTTAATATTTCCACTATAAGGAGCACCAAAATTAGGCGTCATAGTTTCTAAAATTTGGTTTTCGCCGGAAGGACCTAAGTCTGCAACCAACATACTTGGTCCGTAAAATAGCGTTTTAGAAGTGGTTTCACCTTTGGTTAATCTATCCTTTAACCAATAAGTCATTGGCATATTAAAATCTATCGTATCGTTATTTTCGAAATTACGCTCTATTACTACGTATCCGTTTTCTACGGTAGGATTTACGATAGTAGTATTATTTAGTTTAACCGAATAGGTCTCTTTACACCAATCCGGTATCCTTATTTTTAGTTTTAAGTTTCCGCCACCAACAATTTTTAAAGTGGTTTTTTCGTCCGTTAAATAGTTTCCACTTTGCACGATAGAAATATCGTTGCTATATTTTAAAGTGCTTGGCGTAAATAAGTTTACTTCTACACCGCCTTCTATTTTATAGTATACGTGTATACCTAATTTAGAATAACTTTCCATACCAGAACAACTACAACACCAGAAAGTAGTATCTAAAGTATGATAAACTTTATAATATCCAAATTGAGTATTTACGTGATAAGTTTTGCAACCGCTTTCTACGTCGATAGAAGATAAAATATGATTTAGATATACGTTTTCGTAATACTCTACGTATTTTTTATCTCCCGTCCAACGATATAAATAATCGGTTAGGTATAGCATATTATAAGAACAACAAGTTTCTTCTACGAAACGCGCTTCTTCTACTTGATTTTCGCTTCTCCAAAATTCTTCGTAACTAGTTCCGCCGTTAGAATAAGTTCTTTGCATTACCATATCAAAAAAGTTAATTGCAATAGTTTTATACTTTTCTTCGCCGGTTATTTCGTAAGCAGCGCATAATCCTAAAATTTTAGGTATAGTAGTGTTAGAGTGTAAACCAGATAGCGGATCTTCTTTTACTAGTATCTTTTCAAACAATGCGGTTTCTTCAAAGCATTGCGCCGCTTTATAATAATTTGCGTTGCCCGTTAATGCGTAAACGTTATACAACACTTCGGTAATGCCACCATACTCTACAGTAATGGTTTTTTGCATTTCTTGTTCGTTCATTTCTAACAAGAAATTACTACACCAATCCGCCAACCCTATTAGTACCGTATAAGCGTTATTTTTAGTAGTTGTGTCAGTAGCAAAAGTATAAGTATCGTATAATCCCGCCAAGGTTTTATGCATAAAGTACCAAGGAACCCAAGCGGTAGTACCATCCGACAATTTTTTGCTTCCGGTTTTAATAACTTCAAAGTTTTCTATACTAAACGCGTTTACGTAACCTGCGTTGCTAGGATCTATTTTAGCATAATTTTCTTGACACTCTTTTAAAGCCGAAATCATATAAGCAAGCCTATCACTTGCGGTTTCGCCGTTGTAAGAATAGTTTGGCATACTTTGGGTTAATCTTGCCAAGGCAGAAATATAATGCATTTCAAATTGGCTAGCGCCGTTACTCTCGGGAGAAATCCATCCGCCGTAAGTGCTTACGCCTTTAGTGTCTACACCACATATTCTTCTAAAGTTGTAAAGTAGTCTATCTCTATCTAACTTAAACATAAACTTGTCTACGTTAGCCATCATATATTCCCAATAGAAACTACTTTGGTCTATTTGCACGTCCTTAAGCGCAAAAATTTGCCTATCAAACTCTATTTTTTCAAACGGAGATAAAGTTACGTCGTAAGATTTAGAAACGCTTTCCGTTCCCCTAGAAAATACTGCCATTAAAGAAACCACGGTTTGCGTAGTTACAGGATAAACGTGTCCGTCTTTACTAATTGCGTTTTCGTTGCTAGATAGCCAAGTAACCTTTACACCGTCATCTACGTAGTTAGGCAAATTAATTTTTGCCCCTCCGTTATAATCTAAAACAAAGGCGTTTGCTTGCGTTTCTACCGCTTGCTTATCGTCGGCAGTTTTTATAAGGTTAGCCCTTTGCATAACCTCTTTTTCGGTTAATGCCTTACTATAAATTTCTATACAGTCGTAATCGGCAATAATAGGATTATCGTTATAGTAACTAGTTTTACCAAAACTCATTACTCC
>JAGAUH010000135.1 GCA_017620875.1 Clostridia bacterium | reverse complement strand
TTTTCCACCAATTCTTTTACAACAGAAAAAGGTCTCTCTACAACTTCACCTGCAGAAATGCGGTTAAAAACCGATTTATCAAGAATATTAATCCCCATCTATTAACTCCTTTAGTTCCGCTAAAACCTTAAATGCTTGCATTGGCGTAATATTGTTTAAATCTGTGGAAGAAATTATATTATACACTTCAGAACTCAACACACCTGTTTTTTCTACAACTTCTTCTTATTCAACAACGTTTACGTCTATTTCGTTATTTTCTAATTTTTTTAAAATAGACTTTGCTCTTTTAGTAATTTCTGCAGGAATACCCGCTAAAGAAGCAACTTCTATACCAAAACTTTTATTAGCACTACCCTTTAGTACCTTTCTTAAAAATACAAGTTGTCCATTAAATTCTTTTATAGTTAATTTATAATTTTTAACACCGTCAAGTTTGTTTTCTAGTTCACTCAATTCGTGATAGTGTGTAGAAAATAGAGTTTTAGCCCTAATATTTTTATTTATATACTCTAAAACCGACCAAGCAATACTTAACCCGTCGTAAGTACTAGTTCCCCTACCAACTTCGTCTAAAATAAGCAAACTATTTTCCGTTGCATTCATAATAATTTCGGCAACTTCGCTCATTTCAACCATAAAAGTACTTTGGTCTGACACTAAGTTATCGTTTGCTCCAACTCTTGTAAATATCCTATCTACCACTGGTACACTAGCAGTTTTACAAGGCACGAAACAACCAATTTGAGCCATAATATTAATTAATGCTATTTGACGCATATAAGTGCTTTTACCAGCCATATTTGGGCCCGTAATAATTAAGGTTCTATTTTCGTCGTTATCCATAACAACGTCGTTAGCGATAAATGGATTTTTAGAAATAGATTCAACAACGGGATGCCTAGATCCAACAAGGTTTAACCTATCCCCAAACTCTAACATTTCGGGTTTTACATACTTATTTAATTTTGCTACGTGAGCAAAGTTTACTAAAACGTCTAAAACGGCAATAGCAGTTGCTGTTTTTTGTAATTTATCTATATTTTGAGAAAGTATCGTTTTAACTTTGTCAAAAATATCCAATTCTATTTTTATAGCCTTTTCTTCGCTACCTAAAATATCTTCTTCTAACGCCTTTAACTCTTCGGTAATAAATCTCTCACCCGTCGTTAAAGTTTGCTTTCTTACGTAATTATATGGCACGGAATTTTTAAAAGAATTAGAAACTTCTATAAAGTAACCAAACACTTTATTAAAGCCAATTTTTAAAGTTTTTATGCCTGTTTTTTCTTTTTCTTCTTGCTCCATTTTGAATAAAAGAGAACTAGCATTTTCTTTAATTGATCTTAACCTATCAAGTTCTTCATCAAACCCGTCCCTAATAAAGTCGCCGTTTTTATAAATTAACGCAATTTCATCTTTAAACGCTTGAGATAATAATTTTGTTAAATCTTCAAAGCCTTCTATTCTATCTTCTATACCAACAAGCATAGTAGAATTTGTTCTTGTAAGGATAAATTTAATATTAGGAAGTATTTCTAAAGAAGACTTTAATACTAAACAATCTCTTGGCGTAATATTTCCGTTAGAAATTTTACCAACAAGCCTTTCTATATCTTTTACAGATTTTAAACAATCGCTTATCCCCTCTCTAGTTAGAGTTCCGTTAAATAATTCTTCTACGGCGTCTAACCTTAAATTTATCTTTTCTACGTCGGTTAAAGGTGATAAAATCCACTCTTTAAGCTTTCTTGAACCCATAGACGTTTTGGTTTTATCTAAAACCCATAAAAGCGAGCCGTATTTATCGTTAGACCTAGAATTTTTAACTAAATCTAAGTTATTTAAAGCCGTACCATTTAGCATTAGATAATCGGTATCGTTATAAAAAGTTACTCTCGTAATATTTTGTAAAGCGTGTTTTTGAGTTTCGCTTAAATACTCTAGTAACGCACCGCAAGAACGTACGCAATATTCGTAATTCTCTAAACCTAGCCCCACTAAAGAAACCGTATTAAAATGATTTAAAAGCGTTTTTTGCGCACAAGAATAACTAAAAGACCTATCGTTGTATTTGTTAAAAAATGGAACGACATTTTGTTTTACGATAGGAAGTTCTTGTGAAATAGGAAAAATTTCGGTATTGCAAATTATTTCTGCAGGACCTATTCTCACAAGAGAATCACACAACTTTATTAAACAGTCGTTTTTAAATTCTTGAGTAAAAAAAGTACCCGTTGTAATGTCCGCCCAAGATATAGAACTACCGCTTTCGGAATAATAAACGCAAGCAATAAAATTATTACTTGTTTCGTCAATTTGATTTTCGTCTATTATTGTTCCGTTAGAAACAATTCTCACAACGTCTCTAGTAACTAAGCCTTTAGAATCGGCAGGATTAGTTAACTGTTCGCAAATGGCAACCCTTTCTCCCATTTTGACAAGTTTAGAAATGTAAGTGTCCGCCGCGTGATAAGGAACGCCACACATTGGCGCTTTTTCCTCAAGACCACAATCCTTACCAGTTAAAGTAAGGCTTAATAATTCGGATACCTTTACGGCATCTTCAAAAAACATTTCGTAAAAATCACCTAACCTATAAAACAAAATACAATCTTTGTATTGCTCTTTCATATCTAGGTAATGTTGCATCATTGGTGATGGTTTCATTTTATCTCCTAATTAATTCCCCAAATAAGGAAACCCCATTTACTCTATCTACTTTTATCGTTACAAATTGACCAATTAAATCTTCTTCGCAAGGGAAATATCCCATACGATTATACACGTCTCTACCTAGGTATAAGTTACGCTTTTCATCGTAACCTTCTACTAAAATTTCAACTTCTTTACCTAAATAAATCTTTGTAGATTCTTTTGTGATTGAGTTTTGCAACGCAACTAAATTTGTAATCCTTTGTTTTTTAACTTCTTTAGAAATTTGATTATCCATTTCTGCAGCAACAGTGCCCGAACGTTTAGAATAAACGAAAGTAAACGCACCGCTAAATTTAACCTTATTTACAACGTCTATCGTTTCTTGATAATCAAAATCCGTTTCGCCAGGAAAACCCACGATAATATCGGTAGAAATAGAACAATCTGGAATATACTTTCTAATCAAATCAATCTTATCTAAATAGTTTTCTTTAGTATATTTACGATTCATTTTACGCAAAATATCTGTACTACCAGATTGAAGCGGGAAATGAATATACGGGCAAATAATATTTGGATATTTTGCAATAACTTTTATAAGTTCTTCCGTAATATCCTTTGGATGATTACTCATAAAACGCAAACGAAATTTACTATCTTTATACGTAGTACAAATTTTTTCTAGCAATTCGCAAAAAGAAGTGCCCGTATCTTTGCCGTAAGAGTTTACGTTTTGACCAAGTAAAGTTATTTCTTTATAACCTTGATTAATAACTGTATCAACTTCTTGCATAATAGCGTTTTCCGACCTACTTCTCTCTCTGCCCTTTACGTAAGGAACTATGCAATAAGAACAAAAATTATTACAACCATAGACGATATTAATCCAAGCGTTAGGAAAACTCGTTCTTACAAAAGACTCCCTATCGTCTTTTTCATCATGGACAAGTTTTAATTTATTTTCTAATAAAAATTTAAACTCATTAGGATTGTTCGCACCAAAAATAATATCAACAAAAGGAAAAGTATTTTTTAACTTTTCTTTTGCGCCAACTTGCTCCGTCATACAACCACCAACGGCAACTATAAGAGATTTTTTGGCCTTTTTAAGCTTTTTTAATGCTCCAATGTTACCATAAGCGTGTGTTTCCGCACTTTCTCTAATGCAACAAGTATTAAAAACAACAACGTCGGCATCTTCTAACTTTTCAGATAAAACGTAGCCTTTATCTTCTAAAATTCCCGCAAGTTTTTCCGACTCGTGCACGTTCATTTGGCATCCGTACGTTACTACATAATATAATTTACTCATAATAAAATATTATACAAAAAAATATTATAA
>JAGAUH010000134.1 GCA_017620875.1 Clostridia bacterium | reverse complement strand
TTTCGTTATCTTCGGTTATAATAAAATCACCATATTCGTATAACTTAGTTTTATTACACCCAGAGCCTATTTCCCCTACTTGTTTGTTACCTAACACTAACGTTAATAGCATTGTTATTGCTAAACACATACAAGTTATTTTTATAAATCTTTTCATACTAACCACTCCTTTTTATTTTGTTTTTTCAAGTTAAAATTTGTTGATTTTACTATAACATATTATATTTTACGTTTCAATAAAAAACACAATTTTAAACAAAACGCAAAAATTTAAACATCTATCTACTTATAACAACAACTTTAAAACCCCTTTTGTCCACTTTTTTATTAAATTTTATATTAAAATCCTCAATTTAAATATTATTAACCTAATATGCAACAAATAAGTTTTTTATAATTTATAGATAGCATATTGTATCTGTTTTGTAAACAAACGAAACATTTTTTATAATATTATTGTAGCATATTATATTTTACGTTTCAATAAAAAACTCAATTTTAAACAAAACGCAAAGATTTAACCAATTAGCCATACCGTTAGTTTACTTTATACATTACACAACAAAGAACTAACTACTTTGTACAAAACTTATTTTATAAAACCTTTTCTATATAAAATATTACACCTTTAAAAGATAAAAAAGATTATGCCAAACAACAAAAAACCTCAACTTAATTATAAACTAAAAAAGTAGTTTTAGGATAAGTAAAATTGGATAGTTTTTAAAATAAAAAGACACTAATAAAAACTAGTGTCTTTGTAAACTTAAATAATGAAATTTTTAAACTTTTTAGAAACGAAAATATTATACCAATCTAAATAGAAATGGTTTAAACTTTCTAGAAACTAATAGGGCTCCCGAAAAAGTTTTGTGTAACAAAAGTTTTTTGGGATAAGGAAAAGTCGACTACTAGGTCTTGTAATTTTACTTTGTTAAATTACTGACTTTTAGTCGTACTTTGACGCGGGCGCGTACGTCTGTACGTAACCGCTGTAAAACGTAGCACAACAAAGTAGAACGACGTAAATATACGATTTTACCTAAATAAAGAAAGGTTTTAAACTTTCTAGAAACGAGCAAGACAAGGCTCGACAAATTTTTAAGATTTGGTAGACCTTGTTGGTCACTAAAGTTTAAAAATTTGGCAGTAACGCAGTAATGCGCGGTAAATAGAAAGTTTAAAGTTTAAAAATAAACTTATGACAATACTCACACTCCGTAACCGTTTCGGATGAGAGTTGATTTTGTACTACTCCACTAAACGCTTTACCACAAAGCGAACAGTTACCACCTTTACACCCCTTTACTAATGGGAAGTTGGTTTGCTTATCTGCCCTAAGCGCTTTGTATTTTTGCAAAATTTCGGCAGAGATACCACCTTCTAACTCGGAAAGTTTAGCCTCTACTTCTTTTTTCTTTTGCATTAGTTCTTCGCGTAGTTTATTGTAAGTATCTTTATAACTTTTACCAAACTCTTTTGCTTCTTTAATTTCTTTAGCGTAAGCAAGATATTCGCTATTGATTTGTTGAATTTCTTTTTCTAGTTCTTCTAAAGAAGTTTTTAAACTATCCGTTTTAGATGCTAAAATTCCAATTTGTCCTTTTAGGTACTCTACGGCAACTAGTTCGGTACTTTCTTCTATGGTTTTTTCTAGTTGAATTTTTTCTTCTGCAATGGTGGTTTTTTGAGATAAAAGACTATTAAATTTTTCTAATAGAATTTTTGCTATTTTTTAGTAGCCTTCTAGAGTTTATTTCACTGCTTGAACTTTTTTAACGGCTTT
>JAGAUH010000133.1 GCA_017620875.1 Clostridia bacterium | reverse complement strand
TATATTGGTTTAGTTCATAGACTAGATAGAGTTACGGGCGGAGTAATGGTATATGCAAAAAGTTCTAAGGCGGCATCTAGACTTGCCGACCAAATGAAAAACGGCGACTTTTCTAAAAAGTATCTAACCGTTACTTGTGGAGAGTTAAAACATAATAAAAAAATATTAACTTCTTATTTGCGTAAAAATGCAGTAACCAATATGGTTTACGTTTGCACCGAGAGTGAGCAAGATGCAAAACTTGCAAGATTAGATTACGAAGTTTGCGAAACTATTAAAAATTTAAATTTACTAAAAGTAAATTTACACACGGGTAGAACGCATCAAATAAGGGTACAAATGGCAAGTATCGGTTCACCACTTTTCGGCGATATGAGATATGGGGGAACAAACGCGGTTAAAGGTAATATTGCGCTATGGGCAAGTTTACTTTCTTTTACGCATCCTACCACTAAAGAAAGATTGGTTTATAAAATAGAGCCACCAAAAGATATTGCCCCTTGGAAATATTTCGACGTGGATTCTGCTTTTAAAGATTTATAATAAAGAAAAAATAATTTTATATAGTCCCAGTAGTGTTAATACTAGTGGGGCTATAATTTTGTTTTCGCATATTTTATCTATAAATTTAACCTTAGAAAGCAATAATGGTAACACTAAAAAAATCAAATGAAAAAAAGTAACTATTAGTGGTATTAAAAAATTTTTATAGTTCATAATTGCTAAAGAAAAAGTTGCGCAAGAGCCGTCTAGCCCAATGGCAAAACCTAAACAAAAACTAGTTTTTGCATTTTTTTCTTTGCTAAATAAATTTAAAACTGCAATTAATATAAAAATTATTCCGCCAATTAGTTCTAAGTTATAATTAAAAAAGTTTGTTAAGTAATTGCCTAAATAATAAGCGGTTAAACACATAACTAAAACAACCGAAATAATTTTTATAACATCAAGCAATACTTTTTGCTTTTTTATTAAACTTATACCACAAAAAAAAGAATCTATGCTAACTGTTAAGGCAACTATAATAACGTAAAAATTCATATTGATTTCTTTAGTTTATCCGATATATTATTTTTATGAAAAAATTATAAAAAATGTTATTTTAATTTTATAAAAAAACCCTTATTAGCATTGACAAAAAGGTTGTAAAAGTGTAAAATATAATAGATATTGTAAAATGTAATAGTATTATGTACTATTTTTATAGGAGTTTAGTAATGAAAAAATTTAGATTTTTCTTATTATTGGTTCTTACGCTAGTATTTACCTTTACTTTAAGTATCGGTACTTTTACCGTTTTAGCAGAAGATACCAATTCTGGTGGCGGTTCTTCAAGCGTTGTAGATACCGAAGTTGCTACTTATTCTAGTTTATTCTCTGGTAACGATTTTGCTATTAGTAAAGATCCTCAAAAAGGTTTAAAAGTATCTTTAAGCAAAGCCGGAGCAGAAGCAACTAGTAAAAACTTCTTTTCTATAGGCGAGCAAGGCGAATATTTTGTTTCTTCTGCTCAAGTAGACGTAACCAATATAGAAAGTGCAGAACTATTTTACGTTCGTTTAGTTCCAGATGCATCTTCTAGTAGCGATACAATTCATTTTTGGTATAAAAAGACTACGGATGGTACAACCGAAACTAAAAAGGTTTACGTAACTTTTAACAACGATACAGTAGAGTTCGAGTTAGGTAATACTTTTGTAGAATATTCTACCGAAACTATAGATCAACAAGAACACACTATTCTAACTATTAAAGATTTTAAAGTAGAAATCGTTAATAAAGAAGTGTTTGTAGATGCTTATAGCACTACGGAAAAAATTGGTGATTCTTTAAATATTTATCCTTATGCAAAATTACAAGTATACGCAAAAACAGCGTCTACTTTCTATTTGAAATCTTTATATAGATTAGATTCTTCTAACGCCTCTATTTGTAAAGCAGATTTCGTTACGGGAACTTCTTCTTTTAAATACGGAGCAGAGTATTATTATAACGATACTGATAGTTTCTTTGCAAGAGATAACGCTATTTACGGATACGATTATAACGTAGTATTAGTTGCTTACGATTTCTTATCTGGTGTAGATAAATCTTTAAGATATACAAAAATTAAAGAAGCAGATGGTTCTGCAGTTGCTACTCCAGAAGAAAAAACTGCCGAAAATTATGCTGAAATGGTATTTGATTCACAAGGTGTTTA